>CAZVXR010000289.1:0-1565 GCA_964630865.1 uncultured Pirellulales bacterium
AGCGAAGCGAAACCCGGAGAAAAGAAACCGCTCAATATTCACGACCCCAAAGGGGTCGAATGAGCTTTCTAAAGAGCCAACCAAAAGACACTTGCCTTTTTCCCTCTAACCTCATCCCTCTAAATCACGCAATAGTATAACCTATTGCCTCACCCCAAATCAAGCATAAAATATCGGGAAATATCAATAAACCAAAAATTCCCTTAAATGCCTAATACAGAACATAAAATATCCAATCTCTATCGTCCAACCCATAACTTTTCCTTTTACCCTTTGCCCTTTCACTTCTACCATATTTCTGCATACCTGTATTCTTTCCATTTTTCCCTTGACGTGTTCGGCGTATGTTCGTATAATTCACCCAGTGCAGGAGACAAATCCGGCACGAAGGAGAAAACGGGGATAACAACCCAATCCCGTAGGGATTGAACCAGAATAACCCCCGGTGAAACCGGGGGCAGCGATCCCCCAACAGCCAGAACCCTGAAAGGGTTCAATAAAAAAAGGGGATACAGGACATTAAAAAGGAGGAATACAGGAATGAAAGAATACAAAAAAACAAAACGAACCTATTTTCAAGGTAGCCGAAGCTTCCAGCTTCGCATGAAAATCCATCGCCTCCGGCGATTCCTTAATTTTGATGTTTGCTCTTTGATTTTTGATATGATTTTAACAAAACGAACCCAATTATGGAAAATTGACGCTGAAAACATAGATTTTCCTTAAACCCCGCGGGGTTTTTGCCGATAGCCAAAGTAGGCGGCAGAAGATGTTCCGTGTCCGATAATTTGGTATGACTTAAAGGCTGTTTTGGAGAATGAAGATGTCAATGATGCAATGGCAGGACAGTTTTTCGGTGGGCGTAACGGCAATGGATGTTCAGCATCGGCAATTGGTGGCGATGGTCAATCAATTGTATGAGGCAATGCGGATGGGTAAGGGCGATTTGGTCGTTAAGACGCTGCTGCCGAATTTGGCACAATATACCCGTTCCCATTTCAATACAGAAGAAAAGCTGATGCACGATGTCGATTTTCCGGGCATTGCAGCACATCAGGCCGAACACCATAAACTGTCTCAGGAAGTTGGCGACCTGCTGGACCGCATCAAGGCGGGCAAGATGGTGGCGACCGTTACCTTGGCGACCTTCCTGAAAGACTGGTTGACAAAGCACATATTGGGCCACGATATGCAGTATGGCAAGTTTATCGCCACTCATCAGTTGGTTGGAGCAGGAAAGTAAATTTAGGGCAAGCTTTTCTTTTTTTCATAACTTGCTTTAATTAAAAGAGTTGCAGCTATTATAAAGGCGATAATCCACCCTGCGACACCTAGGCTGATGATCCACGACTTCATATTAAACATTCTGGAATAGCTTCCTCCGGTTACCCATTTTATCAAAAGATTCTCTCTAATAGGCCAAAACGGCTGGACGTCATAGTGGTACAGCCCATCTATCAAGACATGCAACCATGCCCCCAGCACACCCGATAGCCCCATCGAAAACAGTGTTGGCCGGAATGAAAACCTGAAAAAAGAGTTGAGTTTACCACAAATTTGACGAG
>CAZVXR010000290.1:0-6884 GCA_964630865.1 uncultured Pirellulales bacterium
TGCACCGCCGCTGATGCGGCCTTGCTCATCAGTTCTTCCAGAATCTCCCGGCTGTGCTGCGCCTTGAGTGTGTTGGAAATCTGGGCGATAAACAGCCCAACCCCCCGCCGTCGCTCCAGAAATCCCTCCGTTTCCAATAGACTATAAGCCTTACTGATCGTCATTGGGTTGACCTTCAGCCGTTCGGCCAGGTCGCGTACCGAGTCGATCTGCCGGCCTTCGGGCAAACTGCCGGACAAGACCAGTCGCCGCACTTGCAGGACAACCTGCCGGTAAATCGGAACCCCACTATGAAAATCGATGTCTAAAATCATCTTTAATACTCCCTGTATCGCTGTATTACTTATATAATACACACAACCCAAAGACTCATCAACTTATTTTTGCGGAAAATTTTTGCACACGCCCCACGATCTATCTAACTCATTTTAGAGAAATGACTTAGCTAAAACAAAACCATCTTCCTGCCAACTCAAGCAAGCTAATGTACGAAAGGATAGCCGCTATATGGGTAGCTGGGAAACTCATGCCACTGTCCCTGGGGGCTCAATGCCGCAAACAGGATCAGCAACGCGATAACCGCCACAATTGCAACAATCGCCCAGAACACGGGGCTAACCAGTACCTGCTTTACGCGGGGCCTTAGTTCTTCCCAATGGAGTTCGTGCAACCGATGCATTGGATTGTGTATATGCAACATACGCATAGTCAGTACCTCCAATAATCTCTTCCTCTGTTTATACGTCCCAGATTATGCAAGGTTTGCTGAGGGGCGACGGAATTATTTAATTAAAGCAATAAAGGGTCTTCTTGTGCGACTTCGTGCGTTATGGTACAAGAAAGATGTCATTTTTGTCGGCGGGCGTTTCGGTGCCGGTATAGGTATCCACGCCGCGAAGGGTAAAAATATCATCGCCATCAACGGTACGCTGTTTAATAAAAACAACGCTGCCGTCGGAATAAAGAACATTCTGCCCCCGGCCAGAGTGATTAGGACTGCTCATTTTTTTAAGTTGCTCAGAGAGAATTACTTTTTCCGGTTCGCTGAGTTTGTTGTAGATCGTGTTGCCGCATTGGGGAATCCGGCGAAAGATCGGATTCATATCGCCCATAACGACTTTTCTTGACTGATGTTGCATCGGGGCGGTTGTATCGCGAATAATCACAAAACTGTAGCTGATATGTTCGCGGGAGGGAAAATCATGGAGCTGCTGGAGAAGTTCGGGGGTAACGGGGATGCCTTTTCGATGGCCGGCACAGATAAAATCCTCCGGCTTGGCATAGTTCTGCTTAATCAGTTGCCAAGCAAGGCGTGTGTTAGACTGGGCGGTTTGACTTTGATCTCCAATCTTCCACCACGGCGACCCTGCGGCCAGCGAAACAGAGTCGAGATTGTCATTGTCTCCAAGAAACCGACCCAGTGATTGACCCACCGAACTCATACTGTATTTGCATGCCTCTGCCTGACTGCGATGGCGCATCCCGGATGTAACCGGAAAAACAACCCCGGCAATCAGGACAATCGCCGCCGCCACAGCGGCAATATCATAAAACCGACGGAGTAAAACCCCGCCTTGAGGACGCGTTTCAGGCAATCCCAGTCTTGTTTTCTCGGATTTTCGCCGCTCGATTTCCAGCAAATGCTGCAACTTTGAAGATGGCTCGGAATGCCCCATCGTATTCGATAACGCGGCTAATTTAAGGCGTGCAACGGTTAATTCTGCAAGATTATCGGGGCAAGGCTCATACTTAAGTGCATCCAGCTCCGTGAGGGCCTCATGGAAACCATCGTAAAGACGCGCAGCCCCACTGTCGGAAGCAATTAAATCGCGTCCACGTACCACGTCTTCATCTGTCGCGCAACGGAAATAAAAGTCCAATATTAATTGCTGCTGTTCTTGACTCAGTCTTACCATATTATTTCCACAACCTACATACCGAACCGAATTAAATCCATAATAACACAAACTCCATGTTTTTCTCCCAATTTTAGACAAGAAACAAATTTATCCACCTGTATCTCCCTTGTTCGTTGCCTTCCACTTCTTCATAAAGTGCGTAACAGCTGTATGCAAACGGCTCTTTACCGTCCCTATAGGGATACTGAGCATCTCGGACATATGTTTGTAAGAAAATTGTTCAAAATACGCTAAAAGTAAAATTTCTCTCAAATTATCCGGCATATCCGTTATAACCTGACGCACACGGACTGCTGTTTCGGTGCTGCTGGCCTCATCATCCGGCGTGGTATCGTAGCTGGTCAGGAGATTGACGACCTCGTCGACAGACACATCCCCCGCATCGGCCATGGTTCCCATGCTCATCGCTGATTGCCGCTGCATCTTACGGAGGGCATCTTTGGCTTTGTTGGCGGCGATGGTGAACAGCCAGGGACGCAGCGGGCGCTCGGTATCGAAGCTGTCACGACTGGTATAAAGTTGGAGAAAGGTTTCCTGAAAAACGTCCTCAATGATGTCTTGCTGGCTGACAAACCGGCGCAAAAAGGAGTAAAGAGGGTTTTTATATCGATTAATGATCTCCCGAAACGCGGACTCCTCGCCTTTCCGGTACAAATCCAGAAGTTCTGAGTCGCTGGCATTATCCAACGCTGTTTTTGGCTTCGTTTCGTTTATATCCATTACATTACCCAGCTTATCCAATACTCACAGACAAGCCCCATTATACTCCATAATGTCGATATGGAAATTGAATTTTTTGTTTTTTGGTTCGTTTTGCACATTGACAATTGCCATACCTGACTGTTGATTTTTTATAGGGCTTCAGCTTTCTCCTGAATTTTATAAGTGGCTTAGAGAGGAATTTCCAATTTTCCATTTGAGGCGGGGAAATGTCTTGCATTGGTAGAGGCCAGCTTATTATAATGCGGGCCGTTGAAAAATGTCTAAATAATGGTTGATGAAAGACATATATATAGGAATTCGACCCTCTATTTTCCTACTTTTCTGAGACCTATAGGAGAGCAGATTAAAATGGATCATGTATCGGTACAACCGTCAGGAAGCATAGGCAGAAATTTTATCCCGCCAGAGTATCTCCCCTCCGGCAAAGATGAATATTACCTCCGCAACAGTCAACTAACCCGTTCGCCTGACCAGTGGCGAAATTTGCAAACCGAGGAAGTAGAGCGATTGGTCAAAAATGGAAACACCTCGGACAACTGGGGTAAAGTCCTTGTTACGAAGGAATTTGAGCCGGGATTAATTCGCAATACTGATTTCTTCGGACTGGTACGGATCGGTCGGCTGCGCGATGTGATTCTTGAACACCACGAACGGCAAATTCCCGCTGGAATTTGCAACAGTACGATTGTCGCCTGCGATATAGGCGATGATGTGGCGATTGATAACGTCTCCTGCCTGGCTCACTACATCAAAGGCGCCAACAAACTCAAAAATCTGACCATTAACTCATCCGCACAGGAGCAGACACAAATCGGCGAGGGTGTAGAATTAGCTGGGATCGCCCGGATGTCGAATCCGGCCAGCCGACTCCGATGGATGAGTCATCCTGTAAAACAGCCGATTAAGTCAGCATCTCGATTTTGCAGGAGCGGCCTGGCTTTGCTCTAACCCGCAGGACCTATTATCCGGCTTCCTTCCCACGGTACATCACAGCACCACAGTTGCCTTCGGCTTGCAATTCCGCTCATCACGGCCTGCAGGGAACTTCAACCCCACAAGCGCTGAACCATGCCCGGCGCACAAAAAGAACCACCCTTCAATCGGATGGTTCTCCATGGTTGTGTTTGTCCCGTCGCTTCCGTCTTCACTGCGTTTCTACGCGACACGTACGCTTGGGGCTTATAGGCACAATTCGAATGCTTAGACAATCAATTCATTGCCTACTTTTCTGGCCCGTTCGGGTTTATCCAGATTGATGCCTGAGGCCAGACCGATTTCCACCAGCAGATTCCAGCCGGCACACAGATAAACATACGGCGTCAATTCGCCGGCGTCTGGTACAAGAATGGTCGAAAACGGTGTCGGGCGGCTGGCAATGGCCACGACTTTGAGACCGACGCCCTTGCTGAGCACTTCCTGGAATTTACCGATTTCTTCTTCGATTGGGTCAACGACAAAAACGATGTCGGCGGGATTCATCACTTCTTCGATGCCGTGAACGGCATAGGTGCCTTCGAGGAAGTCGGATTTCTTGCGGGTGATTTCATTGGTCTTGAGCGTCAGCTCTTCGGCGACGCCATCGTTGAATCCGGCGAAATAAATCGTCGGGGCTTTGGCCGCGGCCGCCACAATGTCGGCGGGAATCGACAGCGTTAACGCCGCTTCAAGCTGGCCGGAAAGTTTGCCGCAATCCACCTGTCCGATAGTACCCTGAATATGGCGGAGAATGGACTCATAAAACAGGGCCTGTTCGATAACGCTTTTAGTCGCGGCGACCGCCTGTTCCCAGCCGCAGGTCAGCACCCATGTCTTTTCACAGACCTCGGCCAGCATCGTGCCTTCATTGGCCGTTAAGCCAAAACGGTTTTTATTTCCTATCGCAGCCAGTTTTTTAGCCAGCAAAACGACCTCTTTGGTGCGTCCGGAATTGGAGGCACAGAAGACGGCAAATTTGGCCAGGTCGTACTGGTCTGCCTGCCGGGAGCCTTCGGTGAAAATATTCAGCCCCATGCCCCATTTGAGCGATTTACGGATGGCGTTCTTGGCCGGGAAGATTCGGCTGGAACCTTCGCCGGTCATCAGCAGCCGGCTGGCGGATTTGATTTGGACGGCCAACTCTTTAGTCTGATTGAGGTTAAAGTCTTTGACCACTTTAACCGTGTCCATCATTTCCACAACGAGAGCGTGTTTTGAATACCTGGAGTCCTTTAGATTCATGCGTTTTACTCCTTTACATGTGAATAATAGTTCTTCATTGCGTTTTCAGCTTCGCTTCAAAATTTCGGCGATCTGCTGTTTGAATTCTTCTGTTTCTTTGCGAACCTGTTTAACAAAACTGTTGTCGTCTATCACGCCAATGGCGGCGATCATTTCTTCGTTGTTGCGGAAGGTCGCCTGCCGGAAGGAATTATCATAATCCTTCTTGCGGGTGATATAGACCTGGTCCCGGACAAATTCCTGAATACCGACAGCTTTATTCAGGGCATCAGACCACTGGGCTTTGCTCAACTCCGCCACCCCATAAAGATCACAGAGCGATGCAAAGGCGTGTTTCTGCTTTTCGAGGGGGTATGCCTGCCACAGGGCGTCGTATCGTTTATGGATATCCTCCCAGCAACTCAATTGTCCGCCGCCGATATCCGCCCGGAGCTGGTCGATATCTTTGACCCTTGCCAGTTGTCCGCCAAGGTTGCCCCAGTCCTGTACGCGCCGGCCCTTGAGAATATTCTGCATCGAATCAAAATTCACGCCGGTATTGGCCTGTAAAAACATGACCAGATTTTTGACCGCGTAATACAGAAGCATATCTCGGTAAGCGTGATAGGCCTCATAAGCTTTGCCGACGACCGCTTTACGGTGTGTTTTTTCCATATTTTCGCCGAGGACTTCCAATTGAGCCACATTCTCCCGTGGTCCGTTGAGTAATTCTCTGCCTATGCTGGCTAACTGGTCCTGCGAGGCATCATTTTTGTATTTGCCCGTGCGGCGAAGCTCGGCTTTACCTGTCCAGATTTCCAGCAGATGCCGTGCGTGGAAAATCTCTTCGACGGTATCCGGCGCCAGAGACTCAAATTCGATATGCTGTATTTTATTGACTCGCTTATCGCGTCCGAGGAATTTGGATGTGTTTCGGGCCAAGGCGAACATATTGAACAGCCACCAGAATGCCGGCATGATTTCCAGTTGGTCTTTGGACCTGTTGTCATTGAGCAACGCAAACGGCAGCGAAATATTCATCTCGGCAGGGTAATCGCCCTTGGACAGCAGGGTAAATGAGGCAAACCGGCAGGAATGTTTGATACTGGTGCACAATCCCGGCCAGAAACCACGGCCGGCCTGGACTTCGTTGTCGTTGGCACGGCTGTTGTGGTTGGAGCCGACGGTGACACCGGCGGCCATATTGCTTTGGCCCATCACGACCGAGGCAATCAGAAAGGAATTGTTATGATGCTGCTCGTGAGCCGGGAAAATCAGGTTATTGAGCACTTCACAGCAGGAAATCGTGGAATTATCGCCGAGAAACGAATTAATCAGCCGGGCGCCGTATTTGAGGTTGGAGTTGTCGCCCATAATGAAGCGAACCGCTTTGCAGCCGTAGAAAATGTGGCAGCCGTAACCGATAATCCCGTTGACCATTTCCACGCCCTCGCCGATCTGCGTCTGCTCCTGCGGCGACGAGTTGATGGTCAGGTTTTTGAGCTTATTGGCGCCCTTGATATAGCAGCTTCCGCCGATTTTGACATCTTTGAGAATCCCGCAATTTTTGATGACGCATTGGTCGCCAATGGTTCCGTAATATCCGCGGCGGCTGTCAAACCGTTTTTGCGTGAGTTCTTTGAGTTTTTCCTGCAACGGCTTGTCATCGCGGTATTTGGCCCACAGCCAGGCATCCGCCGGAATCATCCCATCAAACGGTATCACCTTGCGGCAGCCGGTTTCATTCATCAGGTCGAGCCACACACGAATGCTTTCGGGTTCACCATCCTTGAGGATTCCGTTGCCGAATTTGGCATGATCGGTGGCGTGCATTTCATTGACATTAGCCAGGATACAGCGGTTGCCGATAATATAATGGGACAGGTAATGAACATTATGAATAGCCACATCATCGCCGATATCACAAGCGACGATAAAACTGTCGTTGATTCCCGCCGGGAGGGTCATGTCATTATGTTCCAGAACAACGTTTCGCAGCCGCCCGATTCGCACCAGTCCGAAAAAGTCGGTATTCCAGATCAATCC
>CAZVXR010000291.1:0-7052 GCA_964630865.1 uncultured Pirellulales bacterium
TGCCGGTTCTTGGCAAAAAACTCGCTGACGCTGATATCCCGCTGTTTGGCCGCCATCGACTCAGCCGTCGCCGCCTGGCTTTTTTTCCGACGCGATGGTTTTGCCTCAGCCGCATCGGTATCCATGTCAACCGAATCCAAAGTCAATTCCGGTGAAACAGAGATGGTTCGTTCTTCAGAGTCGGTTTGAGCGGTAGTGGGGTCGGTAACAAGATCAAAATCAAAACCGGGCTGATTTCCCGATTTATTTTTCTTGGCTTTTTTGGTTACATCCATGTTTTTCTTCTATATGAATTGCAAAGATAATCAGCTCGAAAAGGCTGTCTTAATTCCAATTTTTTGATTTTCACGTTTCACTTTATAATATGTTCAGGCCGGACCGACAGGCAATAATCCCGACCGGTCCGACCTGTTTTAGATATATCACTCGTCTGAGTTATTACTGCAGCTTACAAACGTAAACTTCGTTGACAAAATCCAACGCTTTCAATTCCTTGCTCGCCTTGTCGTCCAGAGCCTTGTCGAGACTGACAGCCAAAATCGCATTACCGTCCCCTTTGTGTCCGACGCCCATCGTGTTGATATTGACGCCATGTCTGCCTAATGTCGTACCAATGGCGCCAATCACGCCCGGCTTGTCGTCATTATAAATAATCATCATGGAGCCTTCGGGGGTTACCTCAATCGAGAAACCGTCGATTTCAATAATCCGCAGCAATTTGCCGCCAAAGACGGTGCCGCGAATGGTACGGGTAACTTTGTCTGTTTGCACGGTCGCAGTAAAGCTCGATTCAAGGTCTTTGATTTCCGTATTCTTGGTGATATCGACGCTGATACCGCGTTCTTTAGCGAGCAGACGTACATTAACAATATTGACCACGGAATCAAAATGCGGCTGCAGGAGACCAATTGTAAACGACATCGCAATCGACTCAACCTGTTTGTCGGCGATGGCCCCGCGAAATTCCACTTTGGCCCCCTTGATCTGTCCCGGAGCGAGACAGCTCATCAATGTCCCGATCCGCTGCGCCAGGTCCGCATAATAGCAGACAATCGGCGACGCAGAACCGAGCGATGGAGCGTTGACGGCATTGCGAATCGCTCCGCCCTTGAGCGCTTCAACCAGAATCTGGACCGCCTCGACCGCGACTTCAATTTGAGCTTCTTCCGTACTGGCTCCCAAATGCGGCGTTACCAGACACGTCGGAACTTCCTTAAACCGCATGTTTTCCGGCGGCTCTTTGGAAAAGACGTCCAGCGCCGCCCCGGCGATCGTCTTTGACAGCAGGGCATTGTACAACTCGTCTTCATTGATAATTCCGCCGCGAGCGCAATTGACGAGACGGCATGTCGGCTTCATCATCTTCAGTTCTTTGGCCGAAATCATATTCAGCGTATTTTCATTCTTGGGCACATGGATCGTAATGAAGTCCGCTTCGCGGTAAATGCGTTCCAGGTTATCGACCACCTCAACGCCCATCGCGTCAGCTTCTTTCGGAACCGCAAACGGGTCATAACCCAGCACCCGCATATTGAATCCTTTGGCCATTTTGACGACCGCCATACCGATTCGTCCTAAGCCGATGACACCAATAATTTTGGAATTTAATTGATTCCCCTCAAAGCTCTTGCGATCCCATTGTCCGCCTTTTAAGCTGTTGCAGGCCGGTACAATATGACGGCACATCGCCAGCATCAGCGCCATCGTATGCTCGGCGGCGCTGAGCGTATTGCCGCCGGGCGTATTCATGACGATAATGCCCTTTTGGGTCGCGGCGGGAATATCGACATTATCAACTCCCACACCGGCGCGGGCAATACCCTTAAGCTTGCCGGGGTTAGCGAGCACCTTGGCGGTTACTTTCGCACCACTGCGGATAATTAATCCATCATACTCGCCGACAACTTTCGCCAGTTCGTCCTCGCTAAGGCCCAGGCGAACCACCGGTTCGACATCGTCCATCGCCTTCAGAAGATCCAGACCCTCTTGAGCCAACTTGTCACAGATTAGAATTTTCAACATAACCATAGTCTCCTAATAAACTTCCTGCCGTATTAATTCATTTAGAGCCGAACGCTCTTCGTTTATCTTGTATTCTGTGTTCGGACAAGCATATAAATCACGAACCAGACAATGCGCCGATGCCTTGCATAATCGCTCAAGCAGGTCATCCCGTCCCTTGGACGTTGTTTCAATCGACACCTCTGCGACAATTCCGCTGGTCTGCTGAGGCCAAAGCGTTTGACCATTTTTCACATCAAGCAAAACGCCGCGGCTTAGCATGCTTCCCGAATAGATCGTGTCAGAGTGCAGATTGTTCGCCTCAAACGACTCGATGTGCACATATAAAACCAACTCGGCTCCGGCCTGCGCAGCCAGTTTTTCCGGACGAGCCGAAATATCGCGCGAAAGGACTGCTGAATTTAACTGAATAATGATATCTTTTTTTGACACGCCAACCTTGCTGGTTAATTGCCCAACCAGCGATGCCGTCATCGCATCGACTTCTTTGCTTGCCGCCCCGCTGCCCGGCGAAGGATCAACCCAGACCAAAATCTTGCGTTTGGACTGTGGTTTCAAATCATATCCGGGCTTAAGTTTCTGCTCATAAGCGCCAGGAGTAGCCAGTAAGCCAAAAATATTACACCCGCCGCACAGCGTCAGAAAAACACCTGCCATCGTACACAACATCAATTGTCTTGCGTTCCAGTTCACTGCAATTACAATCCTCCGCGGGCTGCCAATGCTCTTACCAATGTAACACCCCAGCCCAGCAGAACAATAATACCTGAACCAATCAAACCATATTTCCAAAAACGGGCGTTTGTCATCACCCGCAAGAGCGTGGAGTGTATCCCAAAAATCAGGGTCTGTAAAGCCAAAATCGCGATAATAACCAGCAGACCGCAAAAAAACGCCGCCGCCGGCTGAAGCACAAAAGAACGCACAACGTCCCCTGCCGCAAAGGCCTGTGCCGAATGCGTCCAACCGCACCCAGGACACGGAAGACCATACCGCTGCTTAAAACCACAGACCCCAAGAAGATATCCCGGCTTAATTCGCCCTATCTCAGCCCACCGCAGGATGAAAAAAAAGACAAAAATACACGCCAATATCCCCCCGGCAATCGCCCGGTCAGCATAAGTACCCAATTTCTTAACATTTGTCTGTTGGCACACCGTCATTTCCACGTTACAATAGATGTCGAATGTCTGCTTGTCAAGATGAAAGGATTCGAATGGGGAGTTCCCCGACCGATTATAGTGGTTTACTGCGTACCGCCGTCGAAGCTGCGCGTTGCGCTGGGCAAAAAGCGATGGAGCAATTCAGTCAGATTTCTTATTCGTTCAAAAATCAAGTCGAAATCGTTACGCAGGCCGATCCGCTTTGCCAGGCACTGATCATCGACCATATCCGCCTCCGCTACCCCAAACATGGCATTTTGGCCGAAGAAGGCCCTTCCGAGGGGATGCTGCTGCAACCGCCAAAAGATGATTCCGATATATGGTGGATCATTGACCCCATTGACGGCACCAATAATTACGCCCATGGATTGATGTGTTTTTGTGTCAGCATCGGCATCTTCCAAAACGGAACTCCTGTTGTTGCCGTAATTTACGATCCTTGTACGCAGTCGATGTGGACAGCGGCCAAGGGATCCCCCACTTACTTTAACAACAAGCCCGCATCTGTCAGCACAGATTCTATCAGTAAATTATCTTGTTTTGCCATCGATAGCCATTTTGATTCCGATGTCGAACCGGCAATGCACCACATGCAGCGTCTAACCCGGGCAAGAATCCTTGGCTCTACCGCACTGCATCAGGCTTATGTTGCCAGCGGAGGCATTATCGGCGCATTTACCGTCTCGGCACGGCTATGGGATATCGCCGCAGGCTGCCTTTTGGTGGAGCGGGCAGGAGGAATTGTTACAACATTAGACAAAAAGCCGGTATTCCCTATCAATATCGCTAATTATAAATCAGAACGCTTTCGTCTGCTTTCAACGAATGCAAAATCGTACGAAGAAATTGCGAAAATTTTTGAAACTAAATTCAAATAATCGACTCTATAATAATGTAGTCAAACAACAATTAAAAAGGAGAAATAAATGATGAGCCGTATCCAAAACCTGAAAAAATGTGTACTGATTTCTGTTCTTCTGTCTGCGGCGTCTTGTTTTGCAGCAGAGGGGGCACCAAATCCATCCGCCAAAGATGAAATTCTCGACATTGTCCCTGCGGATTGTCTTGCGTGTGTGCGAATCAACAACCTGCAAAACTCACTCACCCAGCTTGACCAATACCTGACCGGCGCAAGTCCCGTTCCGGTTTCTATGTCGATGCTGGCTACGATGCAGATTGCCGGGATTGTCGGCGACCCGATGATGACGGGGCTCAATATGCAGGGCAATCTGGCGATGGTTGCTATGCAGCCAGCCCCCCAGAGCAAGGACATCTTTATGTTCTTCCTGATTCCAATCGACCCGAACGGAGCATTTCTTAAGAGCAATACCAATCTTTCCGCTGCCGATGCCAACGGCATTTACACCCTTAACGCACCGAACTCGCCCTTGGGTAAAATGGCGTTATTGCCTCTGAAAAATCAAAATTATCTGCTGATGACACGCCAGCAGAATCAAGCCGACCTGCTAACCGCCGCGGCGGTGTTAAAAACCAAAAAAGCTGCCCTTGCCAGCCGTTTTGATGATGTCGTCGCTAAAGCCGCCGTAACCAATCCCGCCTGGGGCTATGTCAATCTCGACGCTCTGTATCAGCTTTTCAAGGACGACATCAATAGCGGCATCGAAGAAATACAAAAGACATTGACCGAACAAGCCGCCGGCCCCGAAGCGATGGCGTTTCAACCCAAGCTTAAAGCCCTCTTTGAAATGTACCTCTACTTTATCAAACAGGCCGACTTTGCAACCCTGTCGCTGACTCCCAGTCCGCAGATGGCACAAATGGACATGCTCGTTTCGGCCAAACCCAACAGCGAACTGGCCGGGATGCTCAAGCCCACCCCCGCCGCAGCTAAGCCCTGGCAGTTAGCTGGCTACGCCAACGATTCGGCTCCTGTCAAATTTCTGGCGCGGATGAATAAAACGATGATCGAGCAGATGAGCAATCGCATCCTTGACTTGCTGGCTCAAGATGCCGCCGAAGCCGAAAAAACGCAGATGCTGAAATGGAAATCACTAATGGCCAAATGGTCCTCGGCGATAGGCGAAGAAATGGCAGGCACCTTTGCCTACAAAGCCGCAACCCCGCCATTTGAGATGAAAGAAATCGTCCAAATCAAAGACGCCAACTCCATCCGGTCAATGCAATCTGAAATGCTCGATTCCCTAAACGCTCTCTATGCGTCGATGGGAATGAATATGGATTTCACTTACGCCGAATCGGTTGAAAAGCACAAAGGCACCGATATTGGATTATACCAATTCAAATTCTCCATAAGCGACCCCAACGACCCTGCCGCAAACGCGATGCAGGCTATGTACGGCAAGCAGGGGATGCAGTATCCCGTCGCGATTACCCCCGACCGATTCATCATCACCATGGGGCCGGATGCGATGAACCAAATCAAATCCCTGATTGACAATACCGTTCCCGGCGCCGCGGCAGGCGACATCAAAATCGCCTTAGATACCATCCCCAACAGCGCAAAGGCTGATATGGTCATGTCTATCAACATCCCGCATCTGATGAAAGGGATGACCGAGATGGGACAGCAATTCGCCGCTCAGAGCGGCAATGAAATGCCCGACTTCTGGGAAGGTATCCAGGTCAATACCACCAGCGCAATGGCTGCCGGGGCAGTTGTCGAAAACGGCCGTGTTCGCGGAACACTGATGCTGCCCAAACAGCACCTGACCGAAACCGTTCAGGTTTTTATGCAGGTTCAGCAAAAGACGATGGCGTATTATATGGAGCAGTCGCAAAAGCAAACGAACGCCAAACCCGAAGATGCGAACAGCTCAATCTTCACTGACCCGGAAGACCCTTTCCTCAAACAACTCAGCAAACCTGTGTCCGAATTGAAAATGAAAGACACAACGGGCAAAGAGATTGTCCTATCCAAGCTCAAAGGCAGGCCGGTTATTCTCGACTTCTGGGCAACCTGGTGCCCGCCCTGCAAGCAGATGATTCCTCAGATCGTCACCCTGCGTAAACAATACAAAGATAGCGAGCTGGCTATCATTGGCATCTCCAACGAGCCAATCGAAAAACTAAAGCCTTTTATTGAGAAAAGCGGCATCAACTATCAGGTTGTATCGTATTCGGATGAGCTGCCCGCCCCTTACGATGACGTTACCGCGCTTCCAACAATGATCTTTATCGATGCCGAAGGCGTTATCCGCGACATCAAAATCGGAGCCCATGGACCCGAGGAGATTAAAGCATCGCTTGAAAAAATTATGAAGAAAGCAAACGCCATCTAAGCTGCAAATAAAAAAATCAAAAGAGCTCGCAGAGGATACACTCTATGCGGGCTTTTTTTATCTGCACACCTCATCCCCCTTGAGTAGTGTCTCGGCAATTGACTTGGCTGCGCCGGATTTGCCAACCGTCAACGCCGCGGCAGCCATCTGCCTGCGTTTGCTCTCGTCCGACATCAGCTCCGTAAGCTGCCCCAGCAGACGCTGGACGAATACGCGCGGATTCTTTATGTCCTGAGCGGCAACCACCGCCGCCCCCCGCCGAGTGAGCTGTTCGGCGTTGAGCAATTGGTGATTGTCCTTATGGTATGGGTACGGAATGCATACCGCCGCCCTGCCGGATGCGGCATACTCGGCAACACTAACCGCTCCGCTGCGCCCGACGATCAAATCCGCCGCTGCGTAGAGATTCGGCATATCGTCAAAATACTCCACCGGCGTATAACGAAGCGGGCTGTCTTTAACCTGCGAAAGTACGGCCTGATAATTCGCCTGTCCCGTCAGATGCACAATCTGCCAGTCGGCATGAAACTTCGCCGACAATTGCGGCAGTATTTCCAATATCGCGTTATTTATATCCCGTGAACCGCTCGATGCCCCGGTAATCAGC
>CAZVXR010000292.1:0-4114 GCA_964630865.1 uncultured Pirellulales bacterium
GGCAGACCATAGACCGCGTGCGCCAGATTTTCCTTATCCGTATGCGGCTCATAGTATTTCTCGTACAAAGCGAGGTCTTTAATCCGGTAATCGGCGCTGAAATCGACAACCTTCACGCCCGTGGCAAGCAGTTTCGGGATATAGCTCATCGACACCTTATGCGGCAGGCAGCACAGCGCCACATCCGCCAACTTCGCCAATTTATCCAAATCCAGCGGCTCAATCTGCATATCGCACCGCCCGCGAAGCTGCCCATAAATATCCGCCACATGCCCGCATTCTTCCGGCAGCGCGGTAAGATAGGTCAATTTTGCCTGCGGATGCCGCAGAATAATCTCAATCGACTCCACGCCGGTATAGCCCCCAGCGCCAATAATCGCCACACGAATCATAGTCTTTTTATCCTTTCATAGTTCTTAATGAGTCCACATTATATCTTGAAATTAGAAAATCTCCATCGCGAAATTGCAACAAAATAAGTCCGCCAATCTCACTTTAGACCGATAACTAAATTCCGGCCATCGTCCCGAATATCCAGTGAAAATCTTCTCTTTCCACGAATTCCAATGTGCCGATAATCTCGCTCTTTTTAACCCCTTTTCACTCATTACCGACCCAGATTAAGCCTTACCGGATTTGTGCCGGCACAGGGATACAAATTCTCATCTTACAGACAGACTGCCATTAACCAGCGATAGAATTCTGCCGATGTCTTAAGAGGTATTCGGAAACAGTCTGTCCCGACAGAAATTCGGGCAGTTTAAAGAATCTTTAATTTTGGAAAAACGCTATGGATCTGGCAACAATACTTGGATGTGTACTTGGGCTAACCGTCATCATCGGAACAATGCTTTATGAAGGCGGACTTGCAATATTCATCAATATGCCGGCCTTTGCCATTGTTTTCGGCGGAATGACCTGTGCAACAATGATCCATTTTTCAATGAAACAGTTTCTTGGCGTCTTTTCCGTCATCAAAAAAACGCTGCTTCACAAATTGCCCGAACCCAAAGATGCCATAACTCAAATGGCCAACTATGCCACCATCAATCGTCGCGATGGCGCGCTGGCGCTGGAACAGGAAATTCCAAAAATTAAAGACCCCTTTTTGACCAAATGTATCCAGATGGTCGTTGATGGCCAGGAAGAAGAACACATTCGTGAGCGTATCGGCCTGGAAATTCAATACACCCAGGAACGGCACGGAATGGGCAGAAAAATTTTGGAATTTATGGGATCGTCCAGCCCTTCTTTCGCAATGGTCGGAACGCTGATCGGCCTGGTCAACATGCTCAGCAACATGGAAGACCCATCAAAAATCGGCTCTGGCATGGCAACCGCGCTGGTCTGTACATTTTGGGGCGCGTTTGTAGCCAATATGTTTCTTTTACCCATGGCCGGAAAACTGGGACAGTATTCCAAAATGGAAACCATCCACATGGAAATGCTGCTCGAAGGCCTCTGTGCAATCGTCCGGGGCGAAAACCCCAGCGCCGTACGCGAAATTATGCAGGTCTTTGTCTCCTCAAAACGCAGGGAATCGCTCAAGACGAAAGCTTAACAATGGCTAAACACGAAGAAAAAAAAGCCCAGGAAGAAGAAGGCGGCGGTGAAAGCGCACCATTGTGGATTATTTCGTTTGCAGATATGATTTCCCTGCTGATGGCTTTTTTTGTGATGCTCTCAACATTTAATTCGTTTGATAAAACGGAGAAAAAAAAGCTGGACGCCGCAATCGAAGCAACATTGACGCCCAGTGGGGGATGGTACAAGGAAACACCAAAAAACAGCATGGGCTGGAAATATCAGGACAGCGGCGAAACAGAAGGATCCTCCAGACCAACCCTCGAACGCCCAAAAAAATCCGGCCCCATCAATCAGACTTCCTCCAGAGATTTTTACAGATACAAAGTCTTTCTGGTTCCGGCAAGCACCCTTTTTTTTACGACCGGAAACGTCTTAACACCTGAGGGCAGGAAGTGGCTGGACACACTGGCCGAATATCTCGGTAAAATGCCCGGCGGCGTTGTTATTTCAGGACAGGGACCCGATCAACCCTGCGACCAGTCTATCAATAGGTCTTTATCCGTCGTCAATTATCTGTCAACAAAAGGAATTCAGCCCGAACGTCTGAACGTTTCCAGCCGCGGCACATTGCCTAAGAGCCACTTTCAAAAACAGTCTATGCTGGAAGTCTGTCTTTTGGATACATCCAAACCATGAAAAAACAACAGGAACATGAAGAGTCGGGGGAAAAGGCGCCCCTGTGGATCATTTCTTTTGCGGATATGATCTCACTGCTCATGGCGTTTTTCGTCATGCTGCAAACTCTGGCCGCGGAGAAATCCAATGAATTTCTTGACGGTAAATTCAGAGTCCAGGCGATCTCCGGAGAATTTCGTCGCAACATGAATAGCTTCGGCATGCCGGGGCTATTCGGCAAACCTGCGATTAGCACCAGTTTTACGTCCTATCAAAACAAATCCAGTATCGAAAGCCCGGATAAAGAAGTAACCAACCCCGCCATCGACGGTCAGGAAGAAAAAACCCGACGACTTTTCTCGGAATTGTCCGGCTTGGCGGAAACTCATATTCCCCAATTCAATAAGCAGAAATTAAGCTTTCAAGCCGCTCCCATCACCTTCGCCGGCGAAAACACAGATTTAAATGACCAGGCAAAAGCATACCTCGCCGAACTTGTCTCCACACTCCAACAAACCAACCAGATAGACAACGTTGTTATTTACATTGTGGGAATTTGCCCCGACATTTCCTCCCAACAAGAGCCGTGGACTATTTCTGAACTCCGGGCAAGAGCGGTTAAATCTTTCCTGCAATCCCTTTTGCCGGACAAAAATCCAGATAGTTTTCTCTGGTGGGGAGCGGGAAATAATATGGATGGACAGAGATCCGATAACGCTTCAAATACGCTCCCGCACATTCTCATTGCAACAGAAACCCCCTCAAACTGACGACTTGGCTATCTGCCGGCGGCAAAAAAAAAGCCGCCAGAAATTCTGACGGCCTTGATAAATTCCATAGGGTGGACAAATTAGCGTTTGGAAAACTGGAAGCGTCTGCGGGCGCCGGCTCTGCCGTATTTCTTTCTTTCGACCGCGCGACTGTCGCGAGTCAGGAAGCTGCCTTCGCGAAGCTCATTAAGGAACGCCGGATTGTAGTTTTTCAGCGCTCTGGCAATGCCCAGCATCACCGCACCGGCCTGCCCGGTAATCCCGCCGCCGACAACTTTGACAAACACGTCAAAATCGCTCAACCCGTTGATGGCTTTCAGCGGCGACTTGACGGCATTGCGGTCTTTTTCGAGCTTAAAGTATTCATCCGACTTGCTGCCGTTAATTTGAAGCTGACCTTTGCCGGGCTTAATGCGAACGCGGGCAACACTGGTTTTGCGGCGTCCAATGCCCCACCAAAATCCGCTCTTGGGAGCAGAAGGAGCTGCCGCTTGGCTTGCAGTTTTACCGACCAGCAAATTCGGGTCAATCAACGGGCTAATATTTAGATTTTCCGCCATAACCTCTATATTTCCTTACTTTTAAAGTTTCATTTCCAATGTCTGCGGCTGCTGAGCGGCATGCGGATGTTCGCTGCCTTTATAAACTTTCAGCTTGCTGAGCATTTGGTGTGTCAGGGCATTATTTCGCGGCATCATCCGCTTGACGGCCAATTGAATGATCCGCTCCGGATGGGTCTCGATCCATTCGCTGTACTTGATGGTCTTCTGACCGCCGGGATAACCCGAATACGTCTGATACGTCTTAGTCTGGGCTTTGTTGCCGGTTACGCGAATCTTTTCCGCGTTGACCACAATCACAAAATCGCCCGTATCAATGTTCTTCGCGTAGGTCGGCTTGGTCTTGCCCATCAAAATCATCGCGATTTTGGCGGCCATACGACCCAACACCTTGCCGTCAGCATCAACCAGATGCCACTTGCGTTCCACCGTTTCATTTGTCGGCATATAACATTTCATAGAGACACTACTCCCAAAGATTCTTTATAGAAAGCGGCTCATTATACAAACCATCCCCCCGCTGTCAACCGTTTATTAGATAATTTTTCAGGAAATTAAAACAAACTTGAGCTTATTTCAAGA
>CAZVXR010000293.1:0-2443 GCA_964630865.1 uncultured Pirellulales bacterium
CAAATGATAGATGGCAATGATCAATATACTTTATAGGCCACGGCATAATTTCATTATCCCTACAATAAAGAGAAATGCCACAATCTCCTGGGGTTGGGTCAAACGATGGAGTTCTTGGTAATCCAGGCCATGGCACACCAGGTGTGCCCCATAAGCCATATTGATCATTAGCAATTACTGGATTGCACCTGACATACTCATACAAACTCATCCCATCTTGATATTGTCTTTGAACAGCAAATGGATTCATGTTGCCGTTTGGCACAATCCCCAGCGGGTCGCGAGTAAACCATCGGCCGAGAGAGGAGCTGTAGTACCTGTTGCGGCTGTATTGCAGCTTCAGTGCGCCGCTGTCGAAATAATCCACATTGCGGCCGGTGAAAGTGTATGTCGCATACGAGCTTAAAGATCGGAGTTCGTAGTTCGGAGATAAAATACTTACTTTGCCGTAGGCATCGTATTCATAGCGTTCGACGACGGCGCCTGCGTTATTGACCAAGGCAGCGGTGCTGTAGAGGTGATCCTGCACGTAGTAATACTTGTACGCACCAGAAACCATCATCAATGGCTCATCGATATAATTACCATAGACATACCACCGCTGGGTCGTACCGGCGGCGTTCTTTTCAAAAAGCACCTGCCAGTTGGTGTTGTAATAATACAGTGTCGTTGTGCTGCGGATAGAATTGACAGCCTTTATCCTTCTGCCGAGGGCATCGTAGGCAAACTGGGCTACAACGGTCGTGTTGTCGGTCCTGCGTATTTCGGTAATTCGATTTTCATAATCGTAATAATACCGATACCCAAGTTCATCCTTTATCATATTGCCCGCATTGTCATAGGCATTAGTGAGCGTGACGTTATTGGCAACGGTGTACTGATTGGTGGCCGTATCGACCGCATAAGACTTCGTGCCGCCAACACCGCGAACGGCCTGCGCCCCATCGCGGTTGCCGAGGTCGTCCATGGCGAAGGTCTCAACCTGATCATTAAATGGAGACGCACCGCCTTTGTAGTCGCCGCGAGTTACGCGGGCGAGGTTGTCGTATGCAAACTCGGCATAGCGGCCAGTGCCGCGATGGACATAGTCGATTTGGCTGATGCTGTCGGTATTGGGCTTGTACTGATAATCAAACCGGGCAATGGTATTGCCGCTATTGGCCGAGGTCATCCGGCCTAAGTTGTCGTAGGTCGGAGTATAGACCACCGGAGTACCGGTCGAATAGGTCCGCCGTGCCACCCGCTGGCCGAGGTATTGATAGGACGCTACGGCGGTACCATCGGCGGCAACCGAGCCGATCCGGCCGAACGCATCCGGCGTAACACTGACCGTATGGCTGTCAAAGATCATTGAAGTAAGGGTTCCTGTCTGATCATAGCCGTAATCCACATACTTTTTCGCTGCTCCAAAGAGGGCCTCATTGGAATCGACCACTTTACCCAAAGCATTGTAGGCGTATTCTACCAGGCTAATCGGGCTGGAGTCAACAACTTTATTGGCCGAACGAAGCCGCCCTAAGCCGTCGTAACTAAAGGTTTCGACGGTTGTTGCGTTGTTTTGGGTAACTTGTTTTTTGACCAGGTTGTAGGTTGTGTCATAGGCGTACGCCGTAACCAGACCCCGCTGGTCGGTACGCTGAATGACCTTGCCGCCGGGGTTGTAAACATACTCAATAGAATAGGTGTCCGGATAGGTAATCTTTGTTACCCGACCGAGTTTATCGTATTCATATTCGGTCATCTGGGCGGTTGAGCTGGACCATCAGAGTGGTGGATTTTAGCCCGTCGCGGGGGATGCCCGGAAGCAGGGCGGAAGTATAAAAAAAGAGCCGCGAATTCAGATGCTGAAAACGCGGCGGTTGGTGTCTGATAAAGACGGTTTATAATTGCGTTAATAGTTTTTTATGGGTTGTCTTTTTTTGGAAGATCGGCGGGCCAGGCCCCGTAACATCATCGCACGGTTTTGTCGAATATGTACGCTGCTTGTACTGTCGCGGCCCCATAACATAGCTCCTTAAATGTGATTGGCAAGGGTTGTTATCTTTAACGTTTCAGGATAACCACATTTAAAGTATAAGAAATAAAAAGAGCACTGGGGTAACAATAAAGAAAAAGTCTTTTTTGTCTATTCGGCGGATCTGTGCCGCTTTTGAACGCCATCGGTGGCTGGCCGCACATCGAACTGAAATTGCTGGTTTTCGTTGTCATTTCAAATACCCCCGTAATCGTGTTTTATAATTCTGGAATCATTGCATGGATTAAAGAAAACGTCTTTTTTAGATTTCCGGCGGTCCACGGCCCGATTCCACTGAACGACTGAATTTGTTATTTGTATGACGCATCGCTAACCCCCAAAATTTAACGTTTGTTTGATTAGTATGAGTATAGCAAAATGGGGGTTTTATTTCAAGCAAATGTGAAGAAAATGTTAAGATTTTTTGTG
>CAZVXR010000294.1:0-2301 GCA_964630865.1 uncultured Pirellulales bacterium
GCCGGCGCGGATGATGCGTAAGCAGGATGTGATGATGATGGCGGATTCTTCCGGCGGTTTTGAGGAAAAGCCCTTCATGGAGTACCACCTCTATACGCTCGGCCGCAAGACGACCCTGCAGAATAATCAGGTTAAGCAAATTGAACTGATCGACCCGGCACAGAATGTTCCCGTCAAAAAGCTCTATGTCTATGAAGTGTCCAACTGGGACTGGCTGACACGCGGACGCAACAAGGTGCAGGTCAAAATCGAGTTTGAAAACAAGAAAGAAAACCAGCTCGGTATCGCTCTGCCCAAAGGCCGCGTGCGGGTCTTTAAGAGCGATCCTGCCGATGCCACTTTGGAATTTGTCGGCGAAGATGAAATCGACCATACGCCCAAAGATGAGAAGCTGTCGCTGTATATCGGCGATGCGTTTGATGTTGTGGCCGAACAAACCGTAACGGATGCCCGCAACGGCCGCAACTTTGAAACCTACACCCGCAAGGTTGAACTGCGCAACCGCAAGGATTCCGACGTCGTCGTGTTTGTGGATGAAAAAATCCCACAGGGACGCAACTGGAAAGTCGACCAGTCCAACGTCGAGCATCAGAAAAAGGATGCCTATACCTGCCGCTTTGCCGTGCCGGTCAAAGCCAATCAGACGACAGCGCTGGAGTACCAGTTGACCCAGACGTGGTAGAGGGAAAGAGCGGCATCAAAGCCTTTCGAGTAAATTCTGCGTCCCTTTTTGAATACTATAGCAGGGACAGCCACTGGGGCTGTTCCTGCTTTTTATGGTCCTGCCGCTTAGATGTTCCCGTGCTTGTGCCTCTGGCATTTTCGGTCATAACAGACTGTGCCAAGCTAAGTACTATCCTGTCAAAATGAGCCTATTTTCTCGTTTTTCACTCAAAAATAGACTTTCGATAATCATCCATGTGAAAAATTAAAGCCAATTTTTTATCAGCCTTCCGCGATGCATATCGCCCGTTTTACATCCTAAAAATTCGCCTTAGAGGCGTTATCAGTACTGATAATGCGACTGTGGGTTGGTTTCATTTTAGAGCATCCTAAATAGTTAGTACAGCAATCCCTGCAAGATCACCGCAATAAATTTACAAAAACAAGCTTAACGTCCTAACAATAATTGTCGAAAACAAATTCAATTGAGATTGAAGCGACAGTGTTCTTTTCTAAAGCTTTTCATAATATTTGTTTGAAAGAGTTTTACAATGAAGACGAAAACAGGTATGAAGAAAATTGAAAAGCAGGAGTTGTTGGTTGCGATGATACTAACGATTCTTTCACTCGGTGTTCAGGCTCGGGCTGAGGAACCCAAAGACTATTTCAATATGTCTCTGGAGGAACTCATGGATCAGGAGGTAAGTACCACATCGCTGACCGGAAGTACCCGTCGTATTCAGCCGGGAACCGTAACCACCATCGAGAAGGAAGATATCAGGCGTTCCGGCGCTCGCAGCCTCGATGAACTGCTGCTGATTTATGTACCGAACCTGCAGCAGCGTATGGACATCCGTCGGCCCACCCATCTGGGTCTGCGCGGTATTAATGCCGACATCGAAGATAAGTATCTGATTGTGGTTAACGGCCGTGTGATGAATGAAAGGAGCAACTACGGCGCCTTGACTGAGCGCGACATGCCGATGCTGGGCGATATTGAACGTATCGAGGTCATTCGGGGCGGTGGTTCTGCCCTGTATGGACCCGGCGCTATTTCCATGGTGATTAACATCACCACTGAAAATGCCAAAACCTTTAAGGGAACTCAGGTTACCAGCCGGGCTGGTGCAATTGAAGAATACTACTCAGGTGAATTTAAGCATACCTGGGACCTTGGTAAAGATGAAGGTCTTTATTTGTATGCCGGCATGAGCAGATACCTCGGCGCCGACGGCGATGATGCCCCCACCTATGCCGCAGACTGGTATAACCAATTTAATCCCACCGACCCGTGGGTAGACACGAACAAAAAATCGTATGCTTACCGGCAGCATGGCCCGGACTACCATGAATCATTTCGCCCGGATCGTCCCAAAGTAAAAGTGTTCGCCGATTATACCAAAGAGGATTTTGACCTGTGGTTTCGTTTTACCCAGGGCGGGATGACTCATCCAACTGGCCAGAATAGGGGCCTTGAAAACGGCGGGATGGGCTACCAGCAATATACAATGTATGCCAAACAGCTTTTTGAGCTGACTTCCGATCTTACATTTGAATTAGTCTTCAGTTACGACCTGCTGGATGTTGACCGAAACGGGGGTAATACTAAAGTCGATGGCCCCCAGAACGAAGTTCCTG
>CAZVXR010000295.1:0-4223 GCA_964630865.1 uncultured Pirellulales bacterium
GTCTTTATTCAGCGACATGTGTGTGCGAGCGATGTTGTAATAGTTGTCGTGGGACCCAGTGAGTATGGCTCGCAGGTTTACTATCCGGCTGGGTTGTATTATCCGGACACATAAACTCCACAAGACGGTCTATGTCAATACCCTTTCTAAAAAAAATATACTCCAGTAAGTTGTTGCTTTTTTAACAGGTACCGGCGTTGACTGTCTACAAACACATTTTCGTCATACAAAGTCCTGTTTCGTAACATTGCAAAGATGATCTTAAGCCATTTATGGGCAAGAGCACGCACTGTGGCATGATGTCTGTGCCCGGTTTTTCTCTGATTGAGATAATACTGCCGTGCCCAACTCGAGTACCGGCATGTCATCTCAGCATAAAGGTGCAGTGTGCGCCGCGCAAATTTCCAGCATCCACGCCGGAAATAGATGGCACACATTGTTCCACTCTGTTTTGTTACCGGTGCTGTTCCCAGAAGTGCACGAGCTTCATGGATATTGCTGAACCGCTTGCCGTTCCGGCCCAGGCACACCAACAGGGACGGACCGAGGACCTTGCCTGCACCACCGGGGAGCGATTTAATAAAAACCGAATCCGGCATTTGTTCAAACTGCTCTTTTACCCGATCATCACATTCTGTAATTTTCTCGTTCAACGCCAGAATGCTTCCGGCAAGATACTGGATCAGCGTGGAATTCGCAGCTTGCTGATAATCGGGAACTTCCAAGACCTGTTTTTTCAGCATTTCAGCCATCGATTCAAAACGATTCATCCGGGTGTATTTGTGCCGTGCCAGCCATGATTTAAGACGCGTCTTGGTCAGCGACTTCATGCTTTTTTGTGTTGGGAAAGACTGAAGGAATTCCAAGGTGACATCGGAATCAATATCGCCAAATAGTCCTATCACGGCAGCATAATACAGCTGCAGCATTGCCTGCTGCTCATTTACCTTAGCGGTGTGTTCCTCGATTAGCCGGAGGCGAATCTCGCAAACCCTGCGCAACGCCGCAATGCCCGGATCATCTGGACATAAGGGTTTTAAGTTCTTGTGAAATGTGGCGATGAACAGGGCCAGCACTTCTGCATCAATTTGATCTGTTTTGATGCCGGCGGCCGATGATGCCTGGCGGAAGTTTTCGATCATCTTGGGATTTATGCCATACACTTGATACCCACGCTCCAGCAGCGTATGAATCCAAATCCCACGCATCGTTTCGATTGCAACTGCAATTTCACTTGGCAATGCTCCATCCCTTTCCAGTATGGTACACAGCTCTGCCAAGCCCTGGAAGCAATAATATACTCCAGAGCCACATCGAACATCTTTTGACACGTCCCGTAGGTCGTCCTCCGATAAAGCCGAGTGTTCAGTATCACAGTTTTCGATATCAAGCCGCCAGTTGGGAACAAGACAGACGAGTTGTTGCCAAAGTTGAATGGCATGCAGATCAATTATTTCCAAGTGTTGGTTTTATCGTGACCAATCTATGCTGGAAACACAGCAATGTGGTGAAGTTTTATAACAAACGTGGAACAGCAGAGCAATGGATCAAGGAAGGCAAGTATGCATTAAAATGGACACGGCTGTCCTGTCATGATTTTGATGATAATCAGGTTCGGCTGCAACTGTTCTGTATGACGTATAATATTGGGAACTTCCTGAGACGTCTGGCACTGCCCAAGTCGATCAATGACTGGTCGCTGCGTACGATGCGTGAAAAACTGGTCAAGGTCGGAGCCAAGGTGGTCAGCCATGCTCGGTATGTGACGTTCCAAATGGCAGAAGTACTTGTGTCCAAGTCCCTGTTTTATGAAATCCTTGAAAGAATCAAACGTCTTAGGCCGGCGCCGACAGGGTAAATGATGTTGAAGAATGCTGAAAAACCTGATTTTACGAACGTCAGAGCAATCAGGGTCTGGACAGAAGCATGGATTTCAAGCGGTATGAGACCTGCAAATCAGATCGTTTGTATAAATTCGCAAGAAAACTGCCTCAAAAAAGAGAAATCTTAATAGTTCAAGTTGAATTTGTTAATATTATTAGCATCGAAAGGGTAGAATTATGTTCCGTGAAAGTTTAAATGGGAAATGTCGGCTATAATTGTCGACAAATAGGAGTCTGTAAATTGAAGAACAAGACGGGCTTTCCGAAAGGTCAGCGACTGAGCTGTTCGGCCGCGTTTCGGAGGGTTTTGCAAATGGGTCATGGAAAATTCCAGTTAAGAAAGATTATTGCAATGATGATATTTAAAACAAATACGGATTATACAATCAGCAGACCACTTAAAGAATATTTGCATATGGTTCTGTTATGTCTTTGCTTGGCTTATTTCTTCGGTTTTACGCAAAGCTTGGCTGGAGAATTTACCACCCTCGACATGAGTAAAGTGAAAGTAGGCGGCGAGGTCGGACGCCACATTAATCAAACGATTTACAATAATTTGCTTGCTATTGATGTAGAGCGTGATTTCTTCAGCCAGTTCCGTGAGCCGCATGACAAGCAAAGATTACACCCTAATGACTACTTCGGCCTGGGCAAATTGATCGACGCATCAGTCAAGTTCGCATATTACACGGGCGACAACCGGGTACTTGCGTTTAAAAATCGCCTGGTCAATGAAACCATTACATGCCAGATGGAGGATGGCTACATCGGTGCATTTCGCCCGCGGGATAGGGTGATTGCAGCTTGGGATTTACATGAAATGGTATATATAATTTACGGTTTGACGAGCGAGTACCATTATTTTAAAAATCAGAATTCATTAAACGCTGCGGTTAAGCTGGCCAATTATGTAATTGAACATCGCCCGCCTAAAGTATACGTTGCGCCGAATATAGGTCAGGAACGAGCATTTGTCGCACTATATAACGCCACAAATGACAAAAAATATGTCGATTACCTTGTTGAAGATGGAATTATTACTCCGGACCCAAACGGTGTCCCTGAGGGGCATTGCTATACCCAGCTTGGCATAAGTACTGCGATGCTGGAGCTGTATCCAATTCTTCATAATCAGTCGTTGTTTGATAAGGCGCATAATATTGTTCAATTTCTTACTAAGCAGGATGGAATGCTGATTACCGGTTCCTGCAGTTCCGGAGAGTGCTGGCACAGCGACCAGCAAGGCCGCGGGGGTGTCGTCGAGACGTGTGCTACTGCTTATGAAATTCGTTTTTTGAATACGCTGATTCAGCTTGAGGGTAATTCATTGTATGGCGACATTATGGAGCGAGCGATCTATAACGCCCTGTTTGCTGCACAGTCTCCTGACGGCCGCTATTTGCGATATCATACCTCTGTTGAAGGCCGGCGTGTGTACTTCGACCGTGACACATATTGCTGCCCGGGCAACTTCCGCCGAATCATCGCTGAACTGCCCGAGATGATTTATTATAAGGCCGATAAGGGCATAGCAATAAATCTTTATACAACATCACAGGCCGAGTTGACGTTGAGTAGCGGCCTTACGTTGAAAATCAGTCAGGAAACGGAATATCCCGCATCCGGCAAAGTGCTGCTCCGTTTGGAGCCCGCCCAGGCGGCGACTTTCCCCGTTCTGCTGCGTATCCCCCGCTGGTGCCGCGAGATAAAGATTTCAGTTAATGGTACGCCTATTAAGGAAACTATTACGCCTGGAACTTTTTTCAACCTGACGCGAAACTTCAAGCAGGGCGACGAAATCCATCTGGAGATGACAATGGACTGGCGATTTGTCAAGGGACGCAAAGTTAATGAAGGGCTTGTAGCTTTGATGCGGGGACCGAGTCTCTTCTGCCTGGCGCTAAATCGGATTCGTCAATGGCAGCAGTGCGGCCTTAACGATGCCAGCCCCATGTCAATCAAGCCGGATACGCTCAAAGGCCCTTATACGGATAATTCATACCGTCCCGGCGGGTTGATTTCTGAAATCGAGGGATTGCGCCCGGGTGAAGGAGAATACCCGGCATGGGGATGCAGAGAAATGATTATGCAGTTGACCGAATACGTTGACCCTGCCGGAGAGATGGTTTATTTCAAGCTTCTCGAACCGACAAATGTCAAACCGGTTGACGATGAACTAATTTTTAAACCCTCAAAAACAGGGGGATAGCGGAATTGTTGAAAGCCCTTAAAAAACAATCCAGTATAATTGGGGACTATAATAGTATATTTAACTGTGTAAATGGTCTTAACGGTTTCATTTCACATTTGACATTATAGTCCATTCGCATTAATTTGTCT
>CAZVXR010000296.1:0-6455 GCA_964630865.1 uncultured Pirellulales bacterium
CATGTTTCTAACCAGAATTATTGTTCATGGTCTGCAACCATAGCATAAAAGCATTAAAATATGTGCAATAACTTTTGTCGGTGGCGTCTTTAATTCTCTTTAATAAAAAGAATTACGCGAAAATGATTTTTGTACCCCAGGGGAAAGCTGCTGGCTTATCCTGTCCGGGCAACTGGACTTTCCACCAGTATCTGCCGTTGCGTGAATAATTCGTTCCCGGCAAGCTTCCCTTGCCGGTCATCATGGATGGTAACACTGTTTTTGCCATAGTAACTGTCCTTATAACCAAACCTTATTTATTTGTCTGGTTACAAATCAAGTTACAAAACCTATTTTGGCCTGTAAAATAAAAAACAAAAGCCCTTGCAAGTCATTTCCCTGCAAGGGCTTATATTCACGTCCCCGATAGGAGTCGAACCTATAACCTTTGGCTTCGGAGGCCAACACTCTATCCATTGAGCTACGAGGACAACAGCGGTAAAGCCCGCCACGAATAGCCACCCATTATCTGCGATAAAGCAAAAAAGTCCAGTGTTTTTCCTGCTTAAAAGGTTTTTATCCGAAAGAGATTTTGGTACAATTCCGGCACGCATTCCTCAGGCAAGGGTGTCTGTGGATGAATTTAATATTCGCTAAGGGAAAAAAAATGCAGTTGCCGTATGGAATTATCTTTGATATGGATGGCGTGCTGGTCGATTCCGAGGAATTTATCTGCAATGCCGCGTGCCTGATGTTTGCGGAGATGGGACTTGTCGTCAAACCGGAGGATTTCGTTCCCTTTATCGGTATGGGCGAAAACCGTTATCTCGGCGGCGTAGCGGAGAAATACCAATTTCCCGTTGATATTAACGCTATTAAAACGCGTACCTACGATATCTATCTGGATATCATCCAAGGCCAACTAAAGCCTCTGCCCGGAGTTAGAGCTTTTATTGATCAATGCCGCAGACAAGGTAAATCGCTGGCGGTTGCATCCAGCGCCGACCGTCGTAAAGTCGAGGGGAATTTGCGGGAAATCGGTCTAACCACTGATATTTTCTCGACAGTTGTTACCGGCGAAGATGTTGTACACAAAAAGCCCGATCCGGAAATCTTTTTATTAGCTGCCCGCCGGCTGAACCTCGATCCCGGCGACTGTCTTGTCATTGAGGATGCCGTTAGCGGTGTTGCCGCCGCTAAAGCCGCAGGCGCACGGTGTCTTGCGATGACAACTTCCTTTCCGCGCGAAAAACTCCTGCATGCAGATTTTTTCGCTCCTAATCTTGCGGATGTTCCACCCCAAGCTATCCATTGGCCGGACTTTGCGTGAGAGTATCCCCAAAAACGCGATTGGCGAATGAAAACTCCCCATGCAGCTACGTCTGTGTATTTTTAGACATTGTGGCAATGTACGCTTCACTGTTTGCCGTAGGCAGATTTGTCTACGGCAAAATGGTCTGAGGGCTGGCAGAAATCGTCACAAGAAAAAACTTGACAAACACAAGAAAAAAACTTGACAAACACAGGAAAAAAACTTGACAGGCATGAGAAATCGACGGACAATACCGAAAGTTGGTTAAATGGACGCAGGCTCTGCTGGAGGGCAACCCGCCAGGGATAACCGACCGGAACGACGAAATAACATTGGGGGGAGGAGAACCCCTCCACACAACTATTTCAGAGTCCGTTATGCCTTAAAAAGCTCACTGCCGAAGGCAGATTTAGTCGCTTAACCGGGAAGGCAATTTGTCCAATTCCGGCTGAACCAATATAGTCATAGCTACAATTAAAAAAAGAAAGCAGGTAAAAGTCGGTATTATGGATACAATTACTTCTATTGAAAAAATGATTCGACATTTGGGTCCCAATGCTAAAATCGAGCATTTTGAGCCTCTTAAATCAACCAGCGACGCACGATTTCACTTAGGTGTCGACGGCGTTACCTATCTGTGCCGGACCGGTGACAGGAAAGTGGAATTTATCTTCTTTGCCTCTCATGTCCTTGCTTATGTGAAATCTGCATTAGGTTACCCTGCCTACTACCCGCTGAACCCCGTTGACATAAAAACTCCAATTAAGGCGGTGCTGATGGATCTTGACGGCACCAGCGTTCGGAGTGAAAATTTCTGGATATGGATTATTCAAATGACGACCGCCTCTCTGCTTGATAAACCGGAATTTGAACTCTGTAATGATGATATGCCCTATGTTTCCGGCCACAGCGTCTCGGAGCATTTGAAGTATTGTATTGACAAATATTGCCCAGATAAGTCGATTGAACAGGCAAGAAACTACTATTTTGAGCATACACACCGGGAAATGAACGAAATTATGAACGGCCGCGGAAGAACGGACGCATTTGTACCTACACCGGGCCTGAAAGAATTTCTATACGAATTAAAAGCCAACAAGATTAAGATTGGGCTGGTAACGTCGGGCTTATACGAAAAAGCCTGGCCGGAGATACTTTCTGCATTCAAGACCCTGGACATGGGCGACCCGAAGGACTTTTATGATGCAATCATTACAGCAGGGTTCCCACTTCGAAAAGGAGCCGCCGGCACGCTGGGCGAATTGTCTCCGAAACCACACCCCTGGCTGTATGCCGAGGTCGCTCGCGTAGGATTGGGCATTGGGCCGGACGAAAACGGACATATTATCGGTATTGAAGACAGCAGCGCAGGCGTTTGCTCAATCAGACTTGCAAATATTCCCGTAATCGGGGTAACAGATGGCAATATCGAACAAAGCGGCACATTAGGTCTTTGCCATCATTATTGCAGTGACTTTAACCAGATTCTTGGTGTCATAGGGATTTAATTCAATCGAAATTACTGTTATAGATATAGAGCAAAAAAACGTTAATCAAGTTAGCCCAAAAAGGATGACTACAAATTGATCAAGAAAACAGAAAAACCCAAGACTAAAGCACAATGCCATTTCATTTCCAATACGCACTGGGACAGGGAATGGCGTTTCTCAATGCAGCGGACCCGTCACATGCTGGTGTACATGATGGATATGCTGCTGGACATTTTTGAAAAAGAGCCGGCCTTTAAATCATTCCATCTGGATTCACAGACGGTTCCGCTGCAGGACTATCTTGAGATTCGCCCCGAGAAAAAAGAAGTCGTTCAAAAACTGGTCGAGGCAAAAAAACTGCTGGTTGGCCCCTGGTTCTGTCTGCCGGACGAATTTTCGGTTGGCGGTGAATCGTTGGTTCGCAATCTTCTGCTCGGTCATAGAATCAGCAAGAACATGGGGCATGTCAGCAAGACAGGTTATTCCCCATTTGGCTGGGGACAGATTTCTCAAATGCCTCAAATCTATAAGGGCTTTGGGATTGACTTTGCGGCGTTCTACCGAGGTGTCAGTACAGAGGCGGCGCCGAAGTCAGAGTACATCTGGCAAGGTGCCGACGGCACACAAATTGTGGCCTCACGCCTGGCGATGCGGCCGCGGTACAATGTCTGGTATGTCATCCAGCGACCGGCCTATTTTCAGCAAGAAAACGAAAACAACCGTATCATCCCATGGTCGTGCGGCAGCGGTCCTTTCAAATTTATCGGTGAACAGTACAAAGAGTTTGACGCTCAATATTCTCGACCGAAGTACATGTATGACGCCTCAACGATTCCGGCTAGGGCCAAACAGGCCATGGAAGAGCAGGATGGCGACTGGACAACACCGCATCGGTTTTGGTCGTGCGGCCACGATTCTTCCTGTCCGGATATTCGCGAAGTGCAGATGATTAAGGACTGCAGCGAGGCCCTTAAGGGTCAAGCGGACGTTTTCCACAGCACCTTTGAAGAGTTCCAAAAACAGATTCTTGAAAACGTCTCTGAGGGTCTGCCCGTTTGTCAAGGCGAGATGCGCTGCTATTCGGACTCCAAGGTAACAAGTCCATTGTTCGGCTGGATCATTTCAGCCCGCATGGATGTCAAGATGGACAACTTTAAGACCGAACGCGAGCTGATGCAGTATGCCGAACCCCTGGCGGTTAATGCGGCCATGCTGGGGGCTTCATATCCGCAGGGTTTCCTCAACAACGCCTACAACTGGCTCCTGCAGAACCATGGACATGATTCGATTGGCGGATGCAGCCGTGGTATTATTAGTGACGACATGCTCTTCCGAACGCGTCAATGCCGAGAAATTTCAGGCTGCGTTGCGGAACGAGCGATTCTCGATATTGCCGGAACCGTCGATTACGCCGGACATGAGAATGAGAAAATCGCATTGTTTGTTTACAATCCGGCGCCATTCAAACGTGATGAGATTGCGGCAGTAAATCTGGAAATTCCGCGTGAAGCCAAATCGGGCTCCTTTGAAATCGTTGATGAACAGGGCCGAAAGGCTGACTTTCAGATACTAGGTTCTGACGATTCCTTCCAAATCGTCCAGTCACCCAATGACACCGCCAATACATTCCTGACGAAACAATACAGAGCCAAAGTGGAACTGAAAGATATTCCGCCGGCGGGCTATAAAACCTTCTTTGTCAGACCCATTCATAAGAATGACGCCGTTCCGGTTCGCCCTGCCACGATGGTAACCGGCATCAACATGATGGAAAATGAATATCTGCGCGTTGCCATAGAGGGTAACGGCACAATGGCTATTACTGACAAAAAGACCGGTAAGATTTTTGAACGCATGGGTTACTTCTGTGATACAGCCGAAGTCGGCGACCCCTGGCAGCATAAAAATGTTGAGGCCAAACAAGACTTTACGACAATTTATGAAAAAGCCTCAGTCAGCCTGATTCGAGACGGCGGGCTGGAAGCCGCCTTTAAGATTTCTATTGATTGGCCGCTGCCGGAGTGCCGTACAGCCGACGACAAAGCCCGCAGCAAAAACATGAAAATTGTCAGGATTGAAAGCACGATCACGCTGCGTAAAGGACAAAAGTGGGTTGACATCGCCACGGACGTTGACAACACCGTTGAAGATCATTATTTGCAGGTCGCTTTCCCGAGCGGCATCTCTGCTGATACCGCTTTTGCCCAAGGCCAATTTGACGTCCTCGAACGTGCGGTTAAGCTGCCTTACTCCGAAACTTATCGCGAACCTCCGCAGTCCGAACAACCCATGAATTCCTTTATTGATATTTCAGACGGAATCAACGGCCTTGCTATTTTGAATGAAGGCATGAAAGCTTATGAAGCAACCGATCAGTCTCAGCCGGAGCTGCGGCTTACACTGCTTCGCAGTTTCCCCCTGCGTATTTGTGTGACACAGGAAATGACCGATTACAGCCAGATCGACAAGAGTTCCCAGTGTTTAGGCAAGCACAAATTTCATTACGCCGTGATGCCCCATCAAGGCAACTGGGAAAAGGCCAATCTATGGAATGCCGCCGAGCAGTTTAACCTGCCGCTGGTAATCGGCCAAACGGCGCCAACCCCTAAAGGCACCGAACCGCTGCAAAAATCGTTTCTTGAGATTTCAGATCCAAGAATTGCTGTCAGCGCCATCAAACGCAGCGAAGACGGCAGCGGATGGGTTGTTCGTCTTTTCAACCCGGCTTCCAGCTCAATCAAAACCAAGTTCCGGCTAAATGGCGGCCACGCCCCTTCTTCGTCAAGCAGTCCTGTAGAAAGGCTGCAAAAAGAGATGGCTCTTTCGGGTACCGGTAAACGGCCATGGGCGACGGCTCGCATTGTCAATCTGGAAGAGAGGCCGGAAAAAACACTGGTATTGGACAGCAAAGGCTGGTGCGACATTGAAATAACCCCCAAGAAAATTCTGACGCTGGAGTTTCTGGCGGATTAAGGTTAATTGAATCGGTGCAGATCCTGAATCCAGGTCGTAAAAAAACTCTTGAACACTGTGTTTTTCAGCATTGAAAATGCAGCTTTCCATTGATTTTGCGATAGGCTATACTAACTGATAAAAGATAAATGGTTGTCAGAGATGAGAGAATTGAGCCATCTCGCTTACCCAACCGTCGGATCCATTGATGATTGGATTTGAGAATTACTGTTCAGCAGGCTCTGGAAAAGGAAATTTCGATGAGTTGTTTGAGTATGCTGGATTACATCATCATATCTGTGTATTTCCTGTGCCTCGTGGGTCTTGGCCTGTATCTGAAAAAGAAAGCATCCAGCGGCATGGAAGCCTATTTTCTGGGGGGAAGACAGTTGCCGTGGTGGGCACTTGGAATCTCCGGCATGGCCAGTTTTCTGGACTTGACAGGAACTATGGTCATTGTTTCATTTTTGTATATGATGGGACCCCGAGGTCTATTTATTGAGTTTCGGGGAGGGGCCGTGCTTGTTCTTGCCATCATGATGCTGTGGACGGGGAAATGGCACCGGCGAAGCGGCTGCATTACTTGCGCCGAATGGATGCTCTACCGGTTCGGTCCTACCGCCGGCGGACACTTTGCACGCATTGCCAGCGCGATTGCAACGATTGTCAGCAACATCGCCATGATCGCATATTTAATTAAGGGTTCGGGATTGTTTGTGGCG
>CAZVXR010000297.1:0-5867 GCA_964630865.1 uncultured Pirellulales bacterium
TCCGTGATGAACTATGCCATCGCCGGACGCGGCCGTATGTGGCTTACCGGCGATACGACTGTTCATGGCAGCATCTACAGTGCATGGAACCTCTCGGATGCACAACTGACGCAACTGGCCGCACTCGAGGAGCAGCTCAAAATCAAAATAGCTGCCGGGACGCTGAACAGCACTTCGTTTGCCGCACTGGTATCCTCCCTGTCGCTGACAACGACAAATCGTACGACAATACTGAACGAACTAACCAGCGGAACTCTGACTCCTGAAAAGGCCACCGCTCGGTGTATCGGACTGAAGTCAACAACGTCTCTGTCGGTTGCGCCTTTCAATATGACCAGTGATTCTACCGTGCTTGGTACAATCAGCACCTGCTGGTCTAAAGAACAGGTTATCCCCAAAACATGGCAGCTCGAGACCCTGGACAGCGATGGCAATCCCATGTTTGACGAAGAAGGTAATCGCATTTATTCCGCTGACGATGAAATCCAAGGTTATCACGAGGGCATCCTCTATGGCGAAACCCCTCAGAATATGGCCGGGATGAATATCGGAGATTATTACGACGACTCAGGCAACAGCCTGACAGCAACGGTGTATAAAGCCGCCATTCCCACAACCGTACGATCCGGCACTGCTTCGGTTATCGCCAATGGAGTCCTTGGCAAAACAGGCGTTTCGACGGTTACGGAGTATTATCCTCACGCAGCAGGTAGTTATACCACCAAAGCCAGCAGCAGCAGTCTGACTTTGACGCGGTATAAATATGAGAACAAAACACTCCAGAATGTAACTATTTCAAGCGGTACCAATGCGGTTTTCAAGAATTGCACTTTTGATGATGTCTTGTATGTGGATTGCGGAACGAGTACCAGTACATACAACAATGTCCGTTTTGAAAACTGCACATTTAATGGCCCTATCATAACCAATGCGCCCCAGACGCTCAACTGGCAGAAAAATTGTCTGTATTTTACGGGATCTGCGACATTTAATAATACCTCTGCCATTCAAGAAGCGACTATTTTAGCGCCCAACTTCAATGTTAATCTGGGCAACAATAACTCCAACCAGAACGACAATAATGTACTGACCGGCGCAATCATTGGCGGTATTGTCGATATTCGTGGAAACGCCCAGATTAACGGTACAGTCATCTCGATGGCGGATACCTCCGCCTATACCTCGGGTTATGTGACCAATATCGGCGCAACGCTCCTTGACGGCGGCTCCGAGACAGTGGAAATCGACGACATTGGCACCATTGAAATTACACCCGACCCAACCAATATGCTGCCCAGCGGTGTCAAAACACCCATTATTTTAAAACCTCAAGCCAATAGTTATCAGGAATGCAATTAAACCAATTTAAATCGAAAGGAAAACCCAATGAAACGTATTCTGATTGTACTGTTACTGCTTATCTGCGTGGTTATGATTCAAGGCAAAGCCTTTGCTCAACTGACGGCTATGCAGAACACCGGAACAACCTGTATGGACGGCGGCGACGGTGTTGCCGACCCCAATGGCGGCGGCGACCCTAACCAGCCTGCACCCGATGAGGGTGGAGGCGGTGACGAGTAAACCGAGTACTCCTTTAATTTTAGATAAGGCCGTTTGCGAACGTTCGCAGACGGCCTCGTTTTTTTTGAAGAAACCAAAACCTGGACATTTCCGCCCTGCTGGCTGCCATGGAATAAGTCCGAATAAAATCCACGGCAACGACAAAAATAGGGTGCATTCCCATTTTCACATTAAGTCCGAATCCATTCTTCCCGATATTTTTCGTACGCTGGAAATCATACGGCCAGTGGACTTTATAGCGACCGATAATAAGGTCGATATGGAAAGGTTTAAAAGAATGAATTGGTTCGGTACACAATTTGGTCAGGGTCAAACAGGGCTGACGGGGCTCGATATCGGGACCGGTTCAGTCAAACTGGTTACCCTGCAAAAAGACGGGCAGGGATTGATGGCCGCCTCCGCCGCTTATGCCGTTGTTGAACCTGCCCAGGACGCCGCGTTGTGCGAAGAAAATACACTGAGAGCCATTCGTGAGTGTTTCAAAAAAGCAGGCCCGGCCGCCACACGCAATGTGGTTTGCGGCATTTCAGGCCAAGTCGTTTCCGTTCGCGGATTTAGCTTCCCCCCCCTGCCTGAGGAAGCCATCGAACAAGCTGTCAAGCTCGAAGCCCAGCAAACCTGCGCTCTCGATATTTCCAAAAGCGTTATCGACTATCAACTTTTATCCGATGAAACCGAGCCGACTGGACAAGACCAAAAACAAGGGCGAAAAGGCTTTTTTGTCGCCAGCCTGCAGGATGCCATCGCTCAGAAAATACAACTCGCCCAGCAGGCTCAGATCAAAACAGTCCTGATGGATATGGATAGCTTGGCAATCTTAAATTGCATCAGCCATCTATCTGAAAACAAGACGACGGAAAGTATCGCGGCTCTGGATATTGGACATACCGCTGCCACCATGACGATTCTCGGCAGCGACGGCGTACCTTTTGTACGCATGCTCTCCGGATCGGCCGAGCAGATTCTATCCATGGTTTCTTTAAATACCCAGAAGTCCGTCGCGGAAATCAAAAAAAGCCTGATTAACAACGCCGTCCCGGAAGACAGCGACCTTGAGATCGAACTCAAAAATGCTGCGACAAAACTGATTACCGATGCGATCGAAACCCTGCGATTCTATTCGCTCCAGCAAAATATCAACAAAGTCAGCCGCCTGTATTTATGCGGCGGTTTTTCGCTATATAAACCATTTGTGCGTTTGATTCAAAAACATTTGCCCGTTGAATGCACCGTCTTTGATCCGATGAAAGTCGTGCGATGCCCGGACCACGGCGAAATCCGAGACATATTCAGCCAGTTTGGACCGGCAATGACCGTCGCGACAGGGCTTGCAATGAGGTCGATAAACTATGTTCACAATTGATTTACTTAAAGGAAAAGGCCTGCCCATAAAGAGCAGACCGATTGTCATAGCGATTGCCGCAGTACCGCTGCTAATTCCGCTGATGACAACTGCCGTAATAGCCGTATGCTGTTTTCAGAATCAGTCGATGATTCAAACCCGGCAGAATATCCTTCAGGATAATCAGCAGAAAATCACCGTGTTTGCAGATGATTTAAAGCAGTATTTGGCCGTCAATAAGCAGATATCCGATATTGAGCTGCGGCTTGATGACGTCAATAAAGCCCTTGGCTACCGAATACAAACAACTCCGCTTTGGCTGCAGTTAACTTCAAATTTGCCGGACAATCTGACCATAACCAAACTCGACCTGAGCAGAACCGACCAGCAAAAACAAGAAACCGACGCCAAAACAGGGTGTTCTAAGTCGAGACTCTGCATTCAGCGAAAGCTGGAACTGATGGTCGGCGGCTCCGCGAATGCCAATACCGATCAATCCGCCGAGCAGTATGTTCAGTCGCTGCGGAATTCTAAATTATTGTCAGGATGGTTTAACGACATCCAGATTGTATCGCGAAGCAATGGAACCATTGACGAGCGAAATTGCGCATTTTATGAAATTGAATGTAACCTCAAAGAGCAGAAATGATACGACTATGAAATCTCGATTACCCAAATCGCTGCTGCAAAAATATGGACTGGCTGTCGCCGGGGTGTGGGGCTTCTGCCTGATACTCACAATATTGCTCTATGTCCTGATTCTCGAACCGCAGGGAAAAAAAATAACTACATTGCAGCAGACAACGCAGAAGGCTTCGGAAGATTACGATCTGGCGCAGCGGGCTCGACGTCCGGAGACAAAATTGCGTGTTCAGGAACGATTGGAAACCGCAACGAAAAACCTAAACCAGTTTACAATCGGCGCCGATGCGGCATCCAGACTGACGGTCTTAATAAGCCAACTGGCCTCGCAGCAGAAATTGACCAATTTTGCCGTAAAAACGCAGGATTTGTCTTCAACGCTCGACGAAAAGACTCAATCTGGGATCGCAGAAGCCTGGCTCGAATTGACTTTTTCAGGTACTTTCAGCCAGTGCGCTGCATACCTCAACGCCCTCGAACGAAATCAGCCAGTGATTTTTATTGAATCGGCAGAAATACTGCGAGCAACCCAGATCAATCAAGACCCAACAGCTCGTGTGGCAATCTCCTATCTGATTGACACAAATACAGCAGCAACATCCGCGACAGCTCTATCTGCGAATCTGGCGACAGGAAAATAATGATTGCCCGCCGTCCGGATGACAGCGGGTTAAAAGGATACAGCAATGAGAACAATAGCAATTGCAAATCAAAAAGGCGGCTGCGGCAAGACGACGACAGCCGTAAATCTCGCAGCAGCGATGGCGATGCGAGGTATAAGAACACTGCTGATCGATCTGGACCCGCAAGGCCATGCCACTCTGGGAGTCGGTTTCAACCCACGCAAGCTTGAAAACACCATTTTCGACGTGCTGATCAAACCAAGTGTCAGTCTCGATCAGATTCTGCAGACAACCGCAATTGAAAACTTGGTTTTAGCTCCAAGCAACGTCCTGCTCAACAACGCCGCAGGTTACCTTTCACAAACTCATTGGCGTGAATATGTTCTTGGCGGCAAACTGGAAGCTATCAGGTGCCCATTTGATTTGTGTGTCATTGACTGCTCACCGTCAATCAATATTCTGACGCTGAATGCGATTGTCGCAGCGTCAGATATTTTGATCCCGGTGCAGACCCATTATTATGCCATCGAAGGTCTGCGGCAAATGCTGGAAACCATCAAAATCGTGAAACATCGATTCAATCCGCAACTGAAGGTAGCGGGTATCCTCCTGACTATGTACGAAAATCGTACCCTGCTGGCCCGGGATGTGGAACAGCAAATGCGATCCTATTTCAAAGATCAGGTATTGCAGACAATTATCCATCGCAATATTCGATTGGCCGAAGCGCCCAGCGCTGGCCAGCCAATCTTAACCTATGATAAACACAGCAGCGGAGCTGCGGAATATATCGCCCTTTCGGAAGAATTGACCTATGAAAAAATCAGGATTACAGAAGAAAATTGCGTCTATATTTGATGGCGAAGAGTCAGTGCCGGATAACACGGTAGGCCCCGCCTCAACACCAGCGGCAGAGTCCCCAAGTCCGTCTCTCACGGCTGAATTGTCCGCCGTCAGCCCATCCATTAACGCTGTCGCCATCGGCCAGCCAGTCAGACTGCGCCCACAACCCATTCGCAGAAAGCAAGCCGTTGCCGAAAATACGGTAACCCCAAAACAAGCTATAGATTTCGTCAAAGCCCGTCTCTTTTCGAGCACATCCAAAAATAGCTGCAACAAGCAGCAGCAGACAAAAATGGCAATGCTGGTTGCAGTTCTCGGAGCCATATTTGTCAGCGTATTGATCTTTTCCCTCGGCAGTACGCCTTCCAATGCCGCCGCAGCAAAATCCTCACAGGCACAAGCCGTCTCATCTGCAGGCATAACGCCCGAAAATGCTGGGGTCAATACCTGGAAAATGCCGGAAGCCTACCCGGCTGACCTGAGAGATCCCATGAAACCGTCGTCGCATAAAACCTCAAACGGCGCCGACACGGGCGCAGATAGCTCCATCGTTGTTCGCGGCATCGTTTACAGCAAAAATAAACCCACCGCGATCATCTCAGGGCAAATTGTTAGCCAGGGTGATATCATAGCCGGCATTAAAGTTACTAAAATAGAAAAAGACTGTGTCGAATTTGAAAAAGATGCAAAACGTTGGAAACAGCAGGTTGAAAAATAAAGAATTGTTTTTATCCCGACAGGATAGGATATCTCATTCGGGACAGGAAAGGATATGAAACATGAAACTGAATGTAATACGATGGATGAGCCTTGTTGTCATGATGACAGTCTGCGGC
>CAZVXR010000298.1:0-7911 GCA_964630865.1 uncultured Pirellulales bacterium
CCGTGGTGGCTGCTGATATGGAAAGTTGGATGTATTGTTGCTGGAATGATTAGCCTGATATTTTACTTCAAAAAAATGAGGTCATTATGAGTAAACAGTTTACCCTATTGTTATCAATAGCTTCAATAATAGTCCCGGAGGGACGAAATAAAATAGCCGGCGGTGGAAACCGCCGGTACAGGGCTAAATAAAACGAAAGCCCCAGCGGGGCGACACAAAATTCATTGAAGAAAGGAGGCAACACATGACACACAATCTCTGGCAATATCGAATAGCGGGAGCAGCGGGCGGGCTGATGCTTGCGGCGGGAAATTTCTTCGGGCCATTGTGTGTGTTGCAATTGGCAGCCTTTGCGCCGGTGATGATTTTGTATGCGCGGGATAGAAAAATCGGCGAGGCCGCGTTGGCGGGACTTTATATGGGGCTGGCATTCACGCTGCCGCAGATGATTTATCTCCGTATGCCCGTGCCGGTAACAACGGCGCTGCTGGTGGAGTTTACCTTAATACTGATTATGCTCTGTGTCGCAGCATGTCTTTGCACTCAAAAGAGAACCATACTCGGATGCCTTGCCTTTGGAGCCGTCTGGTTTTTACTGGATTGGCTCAATTATACGGCGGTTCCTATCTGGGGCATGGCACAGACGTTTGCTCGCGGCTGGACAAGCTATCCGCTTGTAATTGGCTTTATCTCCATCACTGGTATCAGCGGCGTCCTGTTCTTTATTGGAATAATTCAGGCCTTTGCGGTTCAAGCAATCGTTGATAAAGATTTTCGGGATGTTTATATTGGAATGATTCTGGCGATCATTATGCTGATCGGTATCGCAGATATCTTGCCGCTTCAAGAAAAGCCGACCGGCTCGATTCGCGTCGCCGCAGCAGGCTGGATATTCGATGACCGCAAAAAAACAGACGACCCGCATTCAGAAGAGGGATTTCAAAAACTGTTCGCCGAACCTGCCCAAAAAGCCGCCGAAAATGGAGCGGTCATTTTCACTACCGGCGAAATGGGCTTTTATATCGCCGACCACGACCGCACCGAATGGATGAGCCGATTTGCCGAGGTCGCACAGCGGAATAACCTGTTTCTGATTATTGGTTATTTCAATATCACCGCCGACGAAAACCGTGTTTTCTTTATGAACTCGCAGGGCAACATTGAAGCCGAATATACCAAAACCCATCTGACGCCGTATGAGCCGGGAAAAAAAGGCAATGGAAATCTACAGACAATCGATGTTGACAATGTAAAAGTCGGCGCGATGATTTGTCAGGATGACAATTTTAGCCCATTGACACGATATTATGGCCGAACTAAAACGCCGCTGATTGTCTGCCCGACTGCCGACTGGCAGACGATTAAAGAAGCTCACTTGCAGGCCGTCCGCGCCAGAGCGATTGAATGCCGCTATGGTATCGCCCGCGGCGCTGCCAACGGTATTTCCGCTATCATCAGTCCAAATGGACAGGTCTTGGCGCAATGGGATCATTATGCCAAAGGTCCGGGGTGGGTTATCGCGGATGTCCCTCTGTATCAGGACATAACCTGTTTCGCCCGACTCGGGTATGCGCCGACGGCGTTCATTGCGGCTGGTGTGATTGTCGTGTTTTTTCTGCGATGCAGGCCGTTTACATATCGATCACGTCGCGCTGCTTTTTAAACGGGGTCATGTTAAACAGTAACGCCCCGCACTTGATTTTCAGCTTGACAACGTCGTCTTCAATCAGCAGCCTGGCATAGCTTCTTCCCAGGGTGATATGGTCAAACTCCAATCCCTCAACTTTGGCTAAATCTTCGGCCAGCGCCGGGGACTGATTGAGCTTATTAAGGAGATTGTTTATCGCTTGATTGGCCATCGATGTCGAGCGCCGCAGGGTCTCGCTTTCGAAGTTAACCGCCTGAGCATCGTCATTGATCATCGCGCGAATTTTCTTGATCACCTCAATCCGCATCAGGTTTTTGCTGGCGTAAGCATCATTGAGTGTTTGGCTGTCCATGATTACTTCGGCATCAAACCGCATATTGGCATGCTGCTTGGAATTGATGCCGCGATAGTCTTCCAGTGTCATTGCGTATTTGCGCGATGCGGTTTGCTGCTCTTCATCGAAAGCGACCAGATTAAACCAGTGAGAGCGGGTCTTCAGTTCGCCCCAACTGCTGATAACGCTTTCCGATTGGCTGAGATGTTCGGTCTCGGTATTCTGGATGTAGCCGAGCACATCTGCGGCGGTACTCTGTTTCAGGGTTGTACTGTAATATTTGGCAAAGATATCGTCTTTTTCAATCGTTTTACAGCCGGACAATATGCCCAGTGCCACCATCAACGCCGCAAGCAACCCTTTTCTGACCATAATCTGACTCCTGTTTCCGTAAATAAAGAGAGCGGGTATCGAAAACCCGCTCTCCGCTTTATCGGCTTAAACTTCTTTGGCCTTGACCCATTTCATCATTTTACGCAGGGTGCGGCCGACTTTTTCCAGCGTGCTTTCGTGGTCTTTTTCGTACAGGGCGTTGAAGTTCTTCATTCCGCCTTTGTATTCTTCGACCCATTCTTTGGCGAACTGGCCGCTGGTGATTTCACCCAGAATCTTCTTCATTTCCGCCTTGGTCTGCGGGGTTACGATACGCGGGCCGCGAGTTAGGTCGCCGTACTCGGCCGTATTGGAGATACTGTATCGCATATAGCTTAAACCGCCCTGATACATCAGGTCAACAATGAGCTTAACTTCGTGCATACATTCAAAATAGGCGATTTCGGGCTGATAACCGGCTTCGACGAGGGTTTCAAAGCCCGCCTTGATCAGGGCTGACAATCCGCCGCACAGGACGACCTGCTCGCCGAACAGGTCGGTTTCGGTCTCTTCCTTGAATGTCGTTTCGATGATGCCGGCTCTGGCTCCGCCGATACCGTTTGCCCAGGCTAACGCGATATGTTTGGCGTTCTTGTCGGCGTCCTGATGGACGGCGATGATGCACGGTACGCCGCCGCCTTTTTCGTATTCGCTGCGGACCAAATGGCCGGGGCCTTTGGGGGCGATCATTACGACATTGATGTCGGTTCCGGGCTTAATGTATCCAAAATGGATATTAAATCCGTGGCAAAAGCCAAGGGTCTGGCCGGCCTTGATATTGGGTTTGATTTCTGATTCATACACCTTGGCCTGGACTTCATCGGGCAGGGTGATGATAATCAGGGCCGCATCTTTGATCGCGGCGGCGATGTTGGTCGGCTGAAAGCCGTGTTCTACGGCTAATTTTGCGTTGGGGGTATTGGGCAGTTCGGCGACATTAACCTTAACTCCGCTATCCCGCAGGTTTTGCGCGTGGGCGTGGCCCTGGCTGCCGTAGCCGACGATGGCGACGGTTTTGCCCTTAAGGGCGGTCAGCGGGGCGTCATTTTCATAGTACATTTTTGCCATTGCAAATTCTCCTATTCAGTAAATTTTCGTATTTCAGTATCATAAGCCGTGCAATGGTACGCCAAAAGACCCTTTTTTTCAACCTTTTTTCTAAGGAAATTGGGTTCGTTTTGTTTTTTTGCCACAGAGGACACCGAGAAACACAGACGGGTGAATTGGGTTCGTTTTGATTTTTTGTGTTCTTGCACTCCTGTATTCCTCCTTTTTAATGTCCGGTTTACCCTTTATGCGGGATTTCTCCCCGCACCTATGGAACATATATACGAACATAATACGAACAAGTCAAGAGGAAATTCTAAATTTTAAGCACTAAATCCTAAACAAATTTGAAAGGTGGAAAGTGGATAAAAAGAAGCAGGGAGTCAGGAATGCAGAGGAGTCGCCGGGGTGGGAATTCAAAAGTTTGTTTTAGGCGAAGAAATGTTTTGTAGAGGTTGGGATGGGGAGGTAGAATTGGAAAATGTAGATTTTAGATTGGAAAATGAGGCTGGAAGAAAAGAACAAAAAGTAGGTACTATTCCTACCAAAAATGGGTTGATAATGGCACAGAGTATACAAACAGGCATAAGTCATAAAAATAATTTAAGTGGATATATAGGGAATTGGCTTACTGTAATGAACCACTTTAAGAGAACTCAACCTCCTATAAGAATACCCCGGGCGGTTGTTTCGTATAACGATAACACATATGATTTATCATTAATGCTATCCTATCTTGATAATAATTTAACGATACTTGAGAAAACACCACTTGCGCCTGACACATTCGATTATTTAGCTTATGCCCAAGCCAGAAGTTTTTTGAAGGTGTGTTACTTATTGCTCCGCATACTACTCGATGATGTGTTTGGTATAATTAAGTATTTTTACGATTACAATGAATCCGGGGTTATAGCAAAGAAGGATGAAAGCTTCAATGACCTTCTTAAAAAAGTCGATACCACAAATTACCTGGAGACCTTATTACGCTACTGCAGCCATCAAAGGAATGGTTCAGTGAGATGAGGAAAAGAAGAGATGATTTAGGGCATCGTTATGAATCCCTTTTAATTTCTTTTCGACAAGGTGAAAACGGTGAGACTATTCCTGGGCATTTTAGTACTATGGGACATACCACCAGAGAATACGAAGATGATAGGGGGTATATCGGTTTTGTTCTTTATGAATATCAAAAGTTGATTGATAACCTGCTCGACCATTTTGATTCCAAATTTAGAAACTGGTATGGTATCGCACCACATCGAGAAGTGACACAATTTTATCATATTATAGCTATGCCATTATGGTGGGCATATAAGTATGGAAATTATAGACACAAAGATTTACAAATAACCGAGAACAATGATGGATAGGTGGGTTTACCCCTACCGTTACGAAAATTATAAATACAAAGATAGGGAATTATAATATGGGAAAAGAAATAGAGAAAGTATCGGCGGTGGGGCAGGGTGGGGTGTTTGAGCGGATACGGCGGGTGAATGCTGCGGGGAATGAGTATTGGTCGAGCAGGGACTTTGCGCAGGTATTGGGCTATGCCGATTATCGCAATTTTGAGGAGGTTATCCGCAAAGCCAAGACGGCCTGTTTTAACAGCGGCCATCGGATTGAGGATCATTTCGTTGACGTCACCGATATGATCGAAATCGGCAAGGGCGGGCAACGTGCGGTGCAGTCTATTTATATGTCACGCTATGCGTGTATCCACTCTTCCACAAAGATTCTCTTTGCCCTGCGGGTTTTGCCGATATAATAGGCAAAGATTCTGTAATAAAACTATCGAAATAAGGAGAATAAAATGAATTCACAAAAACGTATCTTTATCGGCATCGCATTGGCCGTCGGCTTCGGGCTTGTCGGCCTTTGTTGGCTTTCGTCGGGTCATGCCGGAGAAGTCTCTTCCAAAGAGTATGAAATCTCCGTTCCCGAGATGAAAAGCGATACCCAGCGAATGATTGAAGCCTACGAACGGCTCAGCGACCAGTACCTGACGCTGGTGCAGACGCAGCTTGGCGGAATGGCCGCAGGCGACCGCGACGTCCTGACTCGCTTAGACCGCATCGAACGCAAGCTCGACAGTCTGTCGGCCAAACTCGACGCCCAGCTTAAGCCTGCTGGCGACCCGCTTTCTGCAACTCCAGCGACACCTGCGCAAACTCCCGCAGCGAAAGAAGATACGAAAAGTAAGGCGAAATAAAATTCCATGACCCACTGGCTCGAAGCAATCATCGCCCTGTTTGTCATCGTTGACCCTATTGGCAACATCCCGACCTTTTTGGGTGTTACCGCTGGCGTCCCAGCCGAAAAACGTCAGCGAGCCTATACCGTCTCGGTGGCGGTGGCCGCAGGAATCCTGCTGCTGTTTTCCTTTACCGGCGATGTCATCTTATACCGGATATTCGGTATCGGGATTGCGGATTTGCAGATTGCCGGCGGGGTATTATTAGTCATTATGGCTATTGATGATCTGGTTTTCGGCTCGCAGCGACGACCAAAAACTGCCGACGAAAGCCTGTCTGCCGACGAGGTTGGATGTGTCCCGCTTGGCTGCCCCCTGCTGGCTGGCCCCGGGGCAATTGTTACTACGCTGACCATCTGGAAAAACCCCCATCAGGGCCCTCTGGCAGCATTGCTTGCTATCGTGCTTGTGCTGGTACTGTTCCGGGTAGTAATGTATTATGTTGAGCAGATTAACCAGCTTATCGGCAGGCTGGTTATCACTGCTGTTTCCAAAGTGATGCTGGTCTTTCTGGCCGCAATTGGTGTGCGGATGCTGATGGCGGGACTTGGGACGTATTTGCAGCTTCCTAAATGAATATAGCAGGGATTGCTACAACGCTGCTTGAAGCTGCTTTTCGGCCCGCAGGATTGCATCAGTATCTTCGACAACCAGCTCACGAATCAGGCTGCTGCGAACGCGAAGTACGCCCATTTTGATAATCTTTTCCTCGACCGCCCCGGCAATCGCTCGCGCTGTTAAACGATCCATCGCATGAGCCTCAACCAGGTCGTCAACAATTCTCGCCTTGGTCCACGGCGTATGCAGCGGCTCGTCGCTTTCCGTGTCGCCATACCGCACAACGACCATCCGTCGACGCTGCAATTTTCGCTGCATGCGATAGGCATTGAGCGCATCAGCCGCATGGCCGTATCCGGTTGCGGTCAAAACCGATTGAATCAGCAGGTGAATCTGGTCGCTGGAAATCGTTGAGGCATGGTCCGCCCGGTACAGATAAAAGGTGATCGCCTCGGCCATTTGCTCGGCAACCGTCAGGTCATACTCGTGAACCGACGAGAGGGCGTTGTGAAATGTCCCCAGCACTTTGGTATGCAGATACGGCTCGGCCGTACCCTCTGATTTCAACACCTCAATCTTCATAATCCCGCCCTTCCTGAGCGTTTATATAAGATATTTCTGCAGCCGTTACTCGTCTTCGCCGCCGCCAAACAAGGTCGGCTCTTCGGCAGCGTCGGATTCGAGGATGGCTTGCCGGACTTCGTCAATCAGCTCGCCGGCGTCATTAAAATCACGATAGACGCTGGCAAACCGGATGTACGCAACTTTATCCACCGAACGAAGATGACGCATGGCACTTTGACCGATAAATTGCGAGGACACTTCCTTGTCAAAGTTGCGGAAAATATCCTCTTCAATCATATCGGCGACATTTTGAACCTGTTCGGCCGACACCGGCCGTTTGTAGCAGGCTTTTTGCAGGCCGGAGACAACTTTGCCGCGTTCGTACGGCACACGAACGCCATCCTTTTTGATGACGCTCAGTTTGACGCTTTCTCCGATCTTTTCATAGGTGGTAAATCGACGTTTGCAGACCAAGCAATGCCGCCGGCGACGAATCACCCGTCCCCCATCACTGGAACGGGAGTCAATCACCTTGTCTTTATCTTCCTTGCAGTACGGACATCTCACGGCATCACCTAATGACTATCTATATATAGTCAGAATCATTATGAATATCAATAGGTAGTATGTCAATGAAAAAATTTTGAGGTAAACTTTTTTGGCAAAGAAATATCTTGTAGAAAAAGAAAGATTAACGGTAAAACCTTATCTGGAAATAGGTTTAGTTGTTTTTTTGATAAAAGCAGCGTGGACATAGTCCACTCATTACAACGCAGCGCTACCTATCAAACCGCTTATAACCTCTTTAGAACCAATGAGTAAAAATCACGAAACCCCATAGCACATCTTCCAAAGCCAGTTGCCAAAGAGGACAATTGAACTTGCAAACTATAACTTATTATGATAGAATAAGTTCTATAAAGACTACGTCATCACACAAGAATATACCGTAAGGGAGGGGCATAATTTACTGTAACTACCCTGCATTAGACCTTGAGAAGATAGGTAAGAATTGAAAGCAACCCCATTGGATTACCGGCAAAAGTGAAAGGATTATCTGGGCAATGAGTAAAACAACCAACTCAAAGGGGCTTTCTCGACGGCGTTTTCTGACGCTGATGGCTGGCGGTC
>CAZVXR010000299.1:0-11549 GCA_964630865.1 uncultured Pirellulales bacterium
CCCCCAATTATACGTCCCATCCGTCCCATAAGTCCCACCCACTCAATTCCCCGTATTTCTGCATTCTATCGCCCATGCATTTTCCCCATTTTTCAATCAAAAATCGACCCTCGTCAATCGTCAATGCGTAAAACGAACCCATTTTTCCAGCCCGGTTGGGCAGATTTTCGGGTCGCGGGGTATTTTATGTCGCCCTTACAGGGCTTAGGTGATTGTGGGATTATTTACCCAGCCCGACGCTGCGCTTGAAGGCGGCATCCGGCAATTATTCCGAAGCAAGATGCTTCGGCTACCTTGGGCGAACACATCGGTTCGCCCCTACTTGGTGAAATAGGTATCCGAGGGGACTTGGTATTTTTCGAGAATGGCGTTGTGTTTTTGGGCGGCCTGATCGGCATCGAGTATTAGTTGGATATCGTCGCCGAGAAATTTGAATAGATGGCAACCCTCCGTCGGGGTTGTCTTAAGCGCTTCTTTGATATCTGCGATGGAGTAGATTTTTCGTCCGTTGACTTGCTCGACGACCTTGCTCATAAATGGATTGCACCAGGTATTGATCTCATCGGGCAGGATTTCCGACAGAACCACAAATTCTTTCAAGTTCGGGTCCGTGTTAAGCTGAAGCGAGTTATGAAACAAATACCGCAACGTAAAGGGGATATCCGTCAGCCAGTTTCGTCCGAATGTCTGGAGGTAGTTTCGAGACAGTGGGGTAAATGTAAGTCCCGCGTAGACATAGTATTGTGGTTTTACATCAAATTGGAGCCCCCAAGGCAAAACAGGCATATTCAGCGCTGCACGGAGGGTTGCTGTTTGGGGTTTGCCGTCCCGCGAAAAGGTGATTTCGACGGATTGTCCAACCTGTTTTTGTTCGAGCGCCTCTGACCAGTCCAATTTAAGGCCGTAAATTTTTATCATTCCATCATTATCAATATTATAGCCGCCAATTTGCGTTAGCACATCCCCGGCCTGCACTATGTTCTCGGCGGTGCTGTTTTTCTGAACAAAAGTCACAACAACGCCCTGCACGAATTGCGGAATTTTGCAATACGCTTGATATGCGGGATTGTGAAGGCCTTCAAAAACCACAATTCCGGACGATGGAAATCCGTTATAAGTTCCATCGTTTACGTCAGTTAGGAAATGTTCAATGACCGTGGTCGGGATCATAAATCCGATATTGTCCGCCGATTGCAGCCCCTGAAAGGCGACGCCGACGACCTTGCCATCCTGCAAAACAGGTCCGCCGGAGTTGCCGGGGTTGATGGCGGCATCGGTCTGAACGAGCAGGTGCATATCGGCTTGCGTATGGCTGTAGCTGCCGACCTCGATTCGGGATACAATGCCCTCTGTCATCGAGACTTGCCGACCGCCTAAGGGAAATCCGCAGGTGGTTACTTTGGTGTTGGCTTTTGGGATGTCGCCAAATTCAAGAGGGATTAGGTCGGCATAAAAGTTCGGATCATCCACGGCGACAATTGCCAGATCGCAGTCATGTCCGACAAAGACGACCCTGGCGGGGAAACGCTGGGCGACATTTTGTTTTTTGACTTCTAAGTACCTGATATTTCCGACGTTATGAGCATTGGTCAGGATGCGTTTTCCGTCAATAATAAAGCCGGTGCCGACGCCGCGACCCATTTCACTCTGCTTCCAGGGGGTCTTGTAGTCCCATTCCTGCTGGACAATTTCGAGCATCACGACCGATTTTTCATAGGTCAGGTCTTCTGCGGCATCCACTGCCGCAACAGCTTCTGCGCTGCGGCAGGGAAGGGTCATCCAGCAAAACGATAGCCAGCCAGCTAAGATGACCCCATAGTGGTTTCGGGTTTTCATTTGCGTATTCCTTGAATATATAGAGACTTATTCGAATTCGTAGTGTTTTTTGACGGCCTCAAGGATATGCCAGACGCATTTAAGGCCAACTGGGAAGATAACATAATCGCCGGCGGCAAACCGGATGGAGTTTCCAGTGTCGGGGCGGTCATAAATGGTTACTTTGCCCTCGAGAATCAGGCATTTTTCAGTTTCGTTGTATTCCCAGTCGAATTTATCGGTGCGATGCGTCCAGATTGGCCAGCTTTTCGCTGTTGCCGCTTCTGCGGGTACAGGCTTGCGAACAATAATGTCTTTGACGGTCGGCATCGGGTATCCTTTCACTTGATTTTTCAGTGGAATTCTGACTTGCTTATTGTAGATTGTAGATTGTAAATTGTAAAACAAAATGATTTGAGTCCTGATTTTTAGCGCAGAGATTATGAAGCAAGAACAATTTGAATGTTATGTACAATGGTTTGGGGGATTCATTCAGCAGTATTACAGCCTGGATGGCGATGAATTTTTGAACAACAATCTGCATTTGAAGGAATGCCATACGCATCGGGTTTGCGGCCTGACGCGAAAGCTGGCCGCTGCGCTGAAGCTGGATGCGGAGTCGACCCGCACTGCCGAGACCATCGCACTGTTTCACGATATCGGGCGATTTCCGCAATTTAAGCGATATCGCACCTATAAAGATACCACCAGCGAAGATCATGCCGCGATGGGGCTTGCGATTTTGCGAGAGGAACGGATTTTAGAGCCGCTCGAAAAGGACGAACAGCATTGGATCGAGCGGGCTATTGACTATCATAATAAAAAATCCCTGCCGGGCGGACTCGACGAGACGACGGCGCTGTTCAGCAAAATGATTCGCGATACAGATAAAGTGGATATCTATAAAATATCGGTGGAGAATTTCCAGCTTTACTATCAAAACCCCTGCACGTTTCGTCTGGAGATCGAGTTTCCGGATGAGCCGTGCTGCTCGCCGGAAATTTTAGAGGCGATAGCAAAAGGCGAACTTGTCGATTACCGCTGCCTGCGGACGATGAACGACGTCAAACTTCTCCAGCTTGGCTGGGCGTATGATATTTATTTTGACGCGATGCTCCGTGAGATTTTTGATGCCGGGTACTTCCAGCAAATCCTCCTGATGCTGCCGGACGAGGAAAACATCCAATCTGCCGCTGCTGCTGTGATGCGGTATGTCCACTCTCGCATCGGCCACTAAGGCCGTTTATTTGGGATAAACAAACAATCTCCGAAAAGCAGGGATAAGGCGGGAAAAGTGTTTGCATAACAAGGGGTTAGGGATTAGAATAATTTCTGATTTTTTGATCAATGGAATGCCCCCGCGTTTTGGCGCGGGCAGGCTTTGCGGCAGGGAAAGAACTGCGTTTTGGATTGTCAACGGTTTTTTTGTATGGGAAAAGATGGAAAAATCTGAAATTCGCGATTGGATTACCACGTTAGCGGCCCGGATAGACCATATCCGGGACTGGCTTTGACATCTCTGCCAAACGCATCAAACGTCAGGAACTTGAGCAGAAAATGGCTCAAGAGGGTTTCTGGGATCATCAGGAAGCTGCCAAATCAGTTGTCTCTCAAATCAGTGCGCTAAAGTCCGTCATCGAACCTGCGCTGGCGGCGGAAAAATTTATCCGCGATATTCAAGACCTGTTTGAACTGGCGGCGGAGGAAAACGATGCCGAGACGTTCACGACGATTGAGCAGGATTTGGGTGTACTCGATAAACAATGTGAGAAAATCGAGATTTCCGGATTGCTTAGCGGTCCGGATGATTTGCGGAGCTGTTTTTTCAGTATTCATGCCGGAGCGGGCGGGACGGAAAGCTGTGACTGGGCGGCGATGCTATTGCGGATGTACACGCGATATTTTGAGCGGAATGGCTATACATTCGAGGAAATGGACATTACCGAGGGGGAAGAGGCCGGAATCCGGTCAATTACACTGCGGGTGGCGGGACCTTTCGCATTCGGTAAATTATCCTGTGAAATTGGCGTCCATCGATTAGTGCGAATCAGTCCGTTTGATTCTAACGCGCGGCGGCATACGAGTTTTGCAGCCGTTGATGTCATGCCGGAATATGACGATGATGTCGAGATTGAAATCGATGAGGAGGATTTGCGGATTGATACGTATCGCGCCGGCGGTGCGGGCGGACAGCATGTTAATAAAACCAGTTCGGCGGTACGGATTACCCACAACCCAACGGGGATTGTGGTGCAATGTCAGGCTGACCGCAGCCAGCATAAAAATAAAGCCGAGGCGATGCGGATGCTCAAAAGCAAACTGTATATGCTGGAAGAGCAAAAGCGGGATGCGGAATTAGCCAAACTATACAGCAATAAGGGGCAGATCGCCTGGGGCAGCCAGATTCGCAGCTATGTGCTTCAGCCATATCAGTTGATTAAGGATCACCGGACGGACTGTCAGACGGGCAATGTCAACGCGATGCTGGATGGGGATATCGAAAGTTTTATTGAAAGCTATCTGCGTTGCCGCGCGGAAAAGAAACATAAACAGCAGCAGACAGAAAAGGCGAAATAATGGCACAGATACAGGTTAAAGTGGCACAGGTCGATGCGGTGAAGATTGGGGCCGATGTTTTGGCGGTTGGGGTTTTTGAAGGGGCGATGTCTGGGCTGGGTAAAAACCTGGGCGGGGCGATTGCCTCGCTGGTTAAGCTGGGTGATTTTACGGGCAAGGCGGGCAGCAGTGTCTTGCTCTATACCGATGGAAAAATCGGGGCAAAGCGGGTTTTGCTGATCGGGCTGGGCAAGGCGGATAAGGCGGAGATCGATACGCTGCGGAAGGCTGCGGCGCTGGCAGCGACTAAGGCGGTGGAATTAAAGGCTCAGACGCTGTGCGTTTGTTTGCATCAGAATTGTGAACATTTTGATGCGGCGATCACGGCACAGGCAATAACCGAGGGGTTGTATTTTGGGGCATATCGGTTTGATGAGTATCTTAGCGGTGATGCGGGTAAAAATAAAGCCAAAGCCGTCAAAGCGATCATCGTCGATGCGTCGGTGAAGTTTGTGTCGGCCGCAGGCAAGGGCGTCAAAGCCGGTGCGATTTTGGGCGAGGCGCAGAATTTTGCGCGGATGCTGGCCAATCGGCCGGCCAGTGTGGTAACGCCGAAATCTCTGGCTGACGAAGCGAAAAAACTGTCGCGGCAGGTTGGATTGCGGTGTACGGTGCTGGATGAAAAACAGCTTGCGGCAAAAAAAATGGGCGGGATATTAGCCGTTGGGCAGGGTTCGGCGAATAAGCCGCGGCTGATTATGCTGGAGTATGGTCCGGCCAAAGCGGCGAAAAATGCCCCGGCCATTGCATTGGTGGGCAAGGCGATTACGTTTGACTCCGGCGGGATCAGCATTAAGCCCAGCGAGGGGATGCAGGATATGAAGTTTGACAAATCCGGCGGTATTGCCGTGCTGGGTGCGATGCGGGCGATTGCCCAGCTTAAGCCGAAGATGCGCGTGATGGGGTTTATTCCGTCTGCGGAAAATATGCCCAGCGGGGCGGCGTATCGTCCCGGCGATATTGTTACGACATACAGCGGCAAGACTGTGGAGATTCAAAATACGGATGCCGAGGGACGGATGATTTTATGCGACGCGATTGCGTATGCGGAAGCATTGGGCTGCACGAGGATTGTGGATATTGCGACTCTGACCGGGGCATGTGTTGTAGCGCTGGGACAAAAGCGAGCGGGCGTGATGGGCAATGATGATGCGTTGGTTGAGCAGCTTAAAGCCGCGTCCAAGAATACTGGCGAGCGGATATGGCATCTGCCATGTGACGATGAGTATGTAGAGCTCATGAAAAGCAAGATCGCCGATTTAAAAAATACTGGCGGACGGTGGGGCGGGGTGTGCAGCGCTGCAGCGTTTTTGAGCCAGTTTGTCAAAGACGCCAAATGGGCGCATCTGGATATCGCCGGCGTTGGCGTTTGGGGCGCCGATGAAGGGGCCGCTCCCGGATCGATTGGTTTTGGTGTGCGGCTGCTGACGCAGTTTGTAATGAATGCACAAATATAAAAAAGAAAGGGCTGAAATGGAAAAGCACGTTTGGGTATGGATTTTGGTCGGAGTGTTGTTCGTGGGCGGCTGTCAGCTTTGGGATAAATCAACCGAGGCTGTCAAGTGGACTTGGTTGGATGAGATGGATGTGAGCTGGATAGAATGCGGGTGGGGTTCTGCGCAGAAAAATAAATCCGTAGGACAAAATCCGATAACGATTGGCGGGCAGACCTATGATCGCGGGATTGGCACCCATGCAAATTCGCGGATGGAGATAGATTTGTCCGGTAAAGCGGTGTGGTTCGAAGCCATGGTGGGCGTAAACGATAGCGTTCCATCCAACCGAGGCAGTGTGCAGTTTGAGGTTGTAGCTGACGGAAAGTCGGTATGGAAAAGTGAGATTCTCAAGTCGGGACAAAAGGCGGTCTCTGTCAAACTCGATGTCCATCGTGTGAATATACTGCTTTTACTTGTCAGCGATGGTGGTGATGGTACCGATTATGATCACGCCGACTGGGCTGCTGCCCGAATTTCATATCATTCCGTCAAACCAAAACTTTTGCTGGCGCCAGCGGTAAAGCCGTATATTCTGACGCCTAAGGCCGGGCCATCTCCTCGCATTACGGGCGCAAGGGTATTTGGTGTCCGGCCGGGGAGCCCTGTTTTGTTTACGCTGACGGCGACGGGCGAAAAGCCGATGCAGTTTACGGTTGAAAATCTGCCGAAGGGGTTGACGCTCAATGCGGATACCGGACAAATCCAGGGTGTGCTGCAGGAAAAAGGAGAATATAAAACGACGGTTATTGCAACCAATAAGCACGGCAAGGCGGAACGTGAGTTTAAAATTGTTGTTGGTGATACCATCTGCCTGACGCCGCCGATGGGCTGGAATAGCTGGAACAGTTGGGCCTGTGCGGTGGATGACGCAAAAGTACGTGCCTCGGCCAGAGCGATGGTCGAGAGCGGTCTGATTGACCATGGTTGGACGTATATCAATATCGACGATTGCTGGATGCGTAAGGAAAACAGCAATGATCCGGTTATTGGCGGGCCCGTCCGAGATAAGGATGGTTATCTGCTGAGCAATGCGAAATTCCCTGATATGAAAGCGCTGACCGATTATATTCATTCGCTTGGGCTTAAAGTTGGAATTTATATCTCGCCGGGTCCCTTTACGTGTGCCGGATTTGTCGGCAGTTGGGAATATGAGCAAAAAGATGCCCAGCGGTTTGCCGAGTGGGGATTTGATTATCTAAAATATGATTGGTGCGGATATGGCAAAATTGCTCCCAATCCAAATCTGGAAGAATTAAAGAAGCCCTATGCTGTAATGCGTAAGGAACTGAATGCGGTTGACCGTGATATAGTCTACAGCCTTTGTCAATATGGCATGGGTGATGTATGGAAATGGGGCGCTGAGGTCGGCGGTAACTGCTGGCGGACCACCGGTGATATTACCGACACCTGGAGCAGTATGGCGGGAATCGGTTTTAGGCAGGCGGATTTATTTTCGTATGCCGGGCCGGGACACTGGAACGATCCGGATATGCTGGTGGTGGGCAATGTCGGCTGGGGTCCGAATCTTCACCCATCACGCCTGACGGTAGACGAGCAATACACCCATATCAGCCTCTGGTGTTTGCTGGCTGCGCCATTATTGATCGGTTGTCCGCTCGAACAACTGGATGATTTTTCACGCAGTCTTTTGACGAATGATGAGGTGCTGCAAGTCAATCAGGACCCGCTGGGCCGGCAGGCTCAACGGATCGCACAGAATGGTGATGCAGAGGTCTGGGCTAAGGCCATGGAAGACGGCTCTTATGCGGTGGGGTTGTTTAATCGTAATATAGTCAAAAGCGGAAAAGTGACGGTCTCATGGAAAGACCTTAAGTTAAATGGCACATGCCGGGTGCGGGATTTATGGCGGCAAAAAAATCTTGGTAATTTTGGCACCTCATATACCGCTGAAGTTGCCGCTCATGGCGTAGTGCTGATTCGCGTTTTTCCAAAATAAAAGTGAAATGGCAGCAGAATGACTGAAAACAAAAACAATCAGATAGATATCGAGCGAATAGAAAAAGCAGTGCTTGAGATTCTTGCGGCGGTAGGAGAGAATCCTCAGCGCGAAGGTCTCAAGGATACTCCGCAGCGGGTGGCACGAATGTATGCGGAGCTGCTCGAAGGGATGCGGCATGAACCGACAGAACATTTAGAGAGTGTCTTTCATGAGAAATACGATGAGATTGTGCTGCTGCGGGATATTCCGTTTTACAGTGTTTGTGAACATCACTTGATGCCGTTTATCGGCAAAGCGCATGTAGCGTATTTGCCGGCCGGACAAGTTCTTGGCGTCAGCAAGCTGGCGCGGATTGTGGATTCCTTTGCCAGACGATTGCAATTGCAGGAACGGCTGACCGAACAGATCGCGGATTTTCTGATGAAAAATCTCAAGCCGCAGGGTGTAACGGTGGTGCTGGAAGCCAGCCATAGCTGTATGACGATTCGCGGCATTAAAAAGCCCGGAGCGATGATGGTGACCAGTGCACTGAGAGGTATTTTCAAGAGCGATCCGCGCAGCCGGTCTGAAGTGATGGCACTGATGCATCGGAGCGAGCGGTATTAATGCATCGATTGGCACGACAAATACGATTTCAAATTGACCCTTTTGGTCGGCATGAGTCCGCTGGCTGGAACTCTTATGCGGGAAAGCCGATCACCGCCGGCGTGGGGTTGTATTTGGCATTATGGGTGCATCTGAAATCAAATATCAATAAAGAGACGGGGTTTATATTAAATGTGTCCGACATTGACGCGGCGGTTCGTGAGTGGGTTATTCCGTATTGCCAACAACAGTTTAATGGATGGTTTCGCGATAGGCGAACACCTGCAATTGAAGAGATAGTCAGCCTTTTACAAGAATCCAGAGACAGATTGTTGAAAACGTTGGGCGGCCGGCGGCGATTGTGGAAAATGGAGATGGAAATCAGCCCTTTTAGGAAGGTATCCGTTGCTTGGGAGACTGTGGAAATGGTAACTTATACGGAAAAATTTGAATTCGCGGCAATGCACAAGCTGTGGAATGAAAAATTCGATAAACAGACCAATCATCAATGGTTTGGCAAGTGTGCTAATCCGACAGGGCACGGCCATAATTACATCCTTGAGGTGGTTGTTAAGCCGCCAAAAACGAAAATCGGATGGCTGGACACGTTTGAGAAAATAGTAAAAGACCGCTTTATAGACGTTGTGGATCACAAAAATCTCAATAAAGATGTTCCTATTTTTCACAAAACGAACCCAACGGTGGAAAACATTGCGAAATTTGCTTTTGACCAGCTTAAAACGAAACTTAAACCGTGTAAATTAGTAGAGGTAGTTGTCTGGGAAAACGACAGGACTTATTGTAGATATGGTAAACCTTAAATATTGGCGACAAAAAGAGGATAAATTTGACAAAGTTTGAACTTGTTGACAACAAGTGTTTAATTTAAGATGCCAAAATGTACTATATTTGTGTAGTATTGCTTTGAAAAAATGCCTCGGCAAGGCAAAACCGATTCATAAGCTGCATAACTATATTCATAACAATATGTTATGGGGAATTCAGTTGTCTTTTAGAAGACCACTGACCGGCACGGAGTGTAGGCTTGTAAAGTGTTGATCCTATAATTACCGGTTTGAAAGGACGATTTGATGAAAGTATCGGTTGTTGGTGTAGGGTATGTTGGGCTCGTGGCGGCGGCTTGTTTGGCTGATGGCGGCAATCATGTGACCTGTGTGGATTCTGATGAAAAGAAGATCGAAGCTCTCAAAAAAGGTATTATTCCGATTTATGAGCCGGGGCTGACAGAGGTGGTGGCTCGGAATGAAAAGGCCGGGCGTCTGGTTTTTACAACTGATTTGAAAGAGGGTGTTGATAATTCCTTGGTGATATTTTTGGGGGTGGGTACCCCCAGCGCTCCAGATGGATCGGCGGATATTTCGGCGGTGCTGAAAGTGGCCGAGCAGATTGCCGGTTTGATGAGCAGTTATAAAATTATTGTGACAAAAAGTACCGTTCCGGTGGGTACGCATAAAAAAGTCAGCGAAATCATTGCTTCAAAGACCGAGGTTCCATTTGACTATGTGAGCAATCCGGAATTTTTAAAAGAGGGATCTGCGGTTGAAGATTTCATGAAGCCTGACCGGGTGATTATTGGTACGACCAATCCGGCGGTGATGGAGATTATGCGGGAATTGTATAATCCGTTTATGCGAAAAAGCAGCCGGGTATTGTTTATGGATCCGGCCAGCGCGGAAATGACTAAATATGCGGCCAACACCATGCTGGCGACGCGTATCTCATTTATGAATGAGCTGTCGATGTTCTGTGAGAAAGTTGGCGCCGATATCGAGCAGGTTCGCGCAGGCATGGGCAGCGATTCGCGGATTGGCAGCGCGTTTTTATTTCCCGGTGTTGGGTATGGCGGGAGTTGCTTTCCCAAAGATGTGCGGGCGCTGACGTATATGGGCAATGAGGTTGGGGTTCCGATGACGATTGCCCATGCGGTGCAGCAGGTGAACTTAAAGCAGCAGACTCGGTTTGCGGATAATATCATCAGTTACTTTAAAGGACGATCTGGCGCTCAGCTTGGCGTGTGGGGGCTGGCATTTAAGGCGCGGACGGACGATATTCGCGAGTCGCCTGCGATTTTTGGTATTGAGAAATTTCTGGATGCGGGAATTAAGGTGATCGCGTTTGACCCGGAAGCGATGACCCCGACCCAACAGAAGCTGGGTAATCGTATCCGTATGGTTGAGGATAGTTACAATGTGCTGGATGGTTCCGATGCACTGGTGATCTTTACGGACTGGCAGGAATTTCGCACGCCGGATTTTGACGCGATTGCCAAGCGGCTGAAAAAGCCGGTGATTTTTGACGGGCGCAATCTTTATACACCGACATTTGTCAAGCGGTTTGGGATTGAGTATCACTGTATTGGAAAGGTATAGTGTGTTATGGATACACCCCGTTTGGATAGAAAAGCCTTTTCCGTCGGCAGCTTGAGTGAGCCGTCCGATGAGAAAAGGTATTGGAGTTTGAAAACGCCAAGCCAGCGCTTAGAAGCGATGGAAATTATGAGGCAGATTCATTATGGCTATGATCCGGCTACCGCAAGACTTCAAAGATTTTTTGAGGTTGCTGAATTCAAACAAAGTTGAGTATTTGGTGATCGGCGGTTATGCCGTGAGCTATTATGGGTATCCTCGCGCTACCGGCGATATTGATATCTGGGTGGCGGTTGATTCTCAAAATGCTCAACGGATGGTTGATGTCTTAACAGAATTTGGTTTCAGCAAAGAACGTTTGTCCGCGGAGTTATTTCTCAAAGAAAATCAAATTATTCGCATGGGTATGCCGCCGATCAGGATTGAATTAATGACCTCGATTTCAGGCGTTGATTTTAAAGACTGTTATAGCTCCCGGGTTATCGATACAATTGACGGGGTTGAAGTCAGTGTTATCAATCTGGATGATCTAAAAAAGAATAAGAAAGCTGCTGGAAGACATAAGGACTTAGGGGATCTGGAAAGTTTGCCATAGTAATTTTATCAGGGTGTTTTGGGTACAGGAAAGGGCTGAAAGCTGAGAAATGTATTGGTAACTGGTGCGGCGGGGTTTATTGGGTCGCATTTGTG
>CAZVXR010000300.1:0-6985 GCA_964630865.1 uncultured Pirellulales bacterium
AGCGTCCATCCGTTCAAGACCTACCAATGACGGTAAAGGCGTCTTAATCGTATCCAATCCCGCAATATCGTAATTGCTTGACGAGCTGGTTTTAGACGGCTGTCTTGGTCACATTGCCAGTCCACCGGAAACTCCCTTATCGTCATTCCGTGTTGGATTGCCAAGAGAATAATCTCGACATCAAAAATAAATCCATCCTGAGTACTATCTGCGTACAGCTGGCGTGCCGTGTCGCCATCGTAGACCTTAAATCCGCATTGTGTGTCCGTCAAATGGGCATGTTGACGAAGGTTTCCGATAAGCAGTTTGCCGAACAGGTATGAACAGATTCTGCGGTAGAACGATTGCTTTCGTCGAATACGGCAGCCGGTTAGCGTCCGTGAACCATGAGCAATACGACAGCTGCCGCTCTCAATCAAAGCGATCCCCTTTAAGGCTTGCTCGAATGGCACACAGATGCCACTGTCGGCAAACAGGACGTATCTGCCGTTACTTTCAAGAACACCTTTTCGTACCGCGTACCCTTTGCCGTGATGGCGGTCAAGCTGAATCACTCGCACCGGCACAGCAGATTGCTGTCTGGCTCGCTCAGCAATCTGCGAGGTGTTGTCTTTGCTGCCGTCGTCTACGATGATTATCTCGCCGAAAGGAGTATAAGAGGACAAAAACGCAGACCCGGCGGCGATATCGGTTGCGATTTTCTTTGCCTCGTTAAACGCCGGTATTATGATAGACAGCTCCACCGCACTGCCGACGGCCTCTTTCATCTTTGCCTTTCGCCCGCCTAATTTCGTTCAGGCAGTTCAACGACCCAGATATTGCGAAACCGTGTCGGATTGCCGTGATCTTGCAGCATAATCGGCAATTTGTCCGCATGGGCAATATACTTGGGGGATTCCGCGTGATAGGTAATACCCTGTAGAATGAAATTGTCCTGAATAACCACGCCATTATGCAGCACCGTTACGACTGCGGGTTTAACCAGTTTGCCTTTGGCGTCAAAATGCGGACGACGGAAGACGATGTCATAAGCTTGCCATTGCCCGGGCTTACGGCAGACATTGAACATCGGCACAGACTGCTTGTAAATCGCTCCAGCCTGACCGTCTGGATAAGTTGGATTGTTATATGAATCCAATATTTGCACCTCATACTGCCCCATTAAAAATACGCCGCTGTTGCCTCGGCCCTGTCCTTCGCCAATGACTTCAGAGGGTGTTGCAAACTCGACATGCAAATGACAATCGCCAAACCCGCGAGCCGTCTGAATGCCCTGATGCTTGTCCTTTTCGGTCCGAGCGACCTCCATATAGCCGTCCTGGATTTTCCAGACAATTGACTCAGGGGACTGCCACTGAGAAAAATCTTTACCGTCGAAGAGGACAATTGCATTGGCCGGGGGCTGGCCGCATTCCTGTCCGGGATCGATAACCGGCGGAGGAGTTAAAGCCACGGCGTCTTTTTTGACCATTGAATCGCAACCTAAGTTTATTACGGCGACGGCGATAACCGTTATAATTACAGATACGATACGCATTTTACAATCCTTTCTGACTACTGACTAATTTTGTCTTAATTTTTGGGGTTACGACCTACAATTTTGTGAATTATAGCCCCAATGTGTTGAAAGTGGAAGACAAAACACGAAAATATTTGGTAACCGTCCGCGCTCTATGAGTGGTTGCCAATATATCCAAGGCACATAAAAGCAATATTGCCTATTTTGACATTTTGTCAAAACAGAAGTTTTTTCACAGGCCATACAAAGAATCAAAAATACCCTCTTTTTTTCATGCGATTGCCCTGCTAATCACAATGATTTCTGTTGAAATCAAATGCAATTACGATAAAATAATTTATGGCTGGACGAAAGAGATAACTTTGTTTAGAATAAGGCACTTTGTTTCGCAGGAGTGTGTTTTTGCTTCGGGTTTTGAGAAAGATGTCGTGTTTTGACCCCTGTTGATAACACGGTTATAAATAAATAACACCCTGAATTTGGAAAGGAGAGTTTAGTATGCATTTGGGTCTTATAGATTATCTGGTCATGCTCATTTATGTCGGAGCAGTGTTGGGTATCGGATGGACATTGCGCAGTTACATGAAAACGTCCTCAGACTTTCTTACGTCAGGTCGTTCTATTCCGGCATGGGTAACAGGCCTTGCTTTTATTTCTGCGAATCTTGGAGCGCTGGAATTGGTGGGTATGGCCGCCAGCGGCGCCAAGTATGGCATAGCAACCTGCCACTTCTACTGGGTTGGCGCTATTCCGGCGATGATCTTTCTGGCGGTGTTTATGATGCCGTTTTATTACGGTTCCAAGGCTCGCTCCGTACCGGAATACCTCAAGATGCGATTTGATGAACGCGTTCGCTGCCTGAATTCGATTACCTTTGCCGTGATGACGGTGTTTGCTTCCGGTATTTCAATGAATGCGTTAGCCAAACTGCTCAACCATCTATTGGGTTGGGATTACAACTTAAGCTTGTGGATATGCTCAGCGGTGGTACTGGTATATGTACTCAAAGGCGGCCTGACTTCGGCGATTTATACTGAAGTACTTCAATTTTTCATGATTGTATTGGGCTTTGCTCCGGTTGTGTATCTGGGACTTAAAGAGGTTGGCGGCTGGAATGCCCTGAAAACTCAACTTTCACTGGTTGCCCAAAATCCAGCTGCGCTGGAGCTGAATACCAAGACGTTCGCTCCGAACGCATGGACCAGTGCGTGGACGCCGTTGTTTGGCGGGCCATCCGCCAACCCGATGGGCGTGGATATTTTCGCAATGGTTTTTGGCCTTGGTTTTGTGCTGTCATTCGGCTACTGGTGCACCAATTTTCTCGTAGTTCAACGGGCGATGGCGGCGAAAAATATGGGCGCCGCCAGACGTACCCCGCTGATTGCGGCCGTGCCGAAAATGATCTTTCCGATTTTGGTGATTTTACCCGGAATGCTGGCTGTCGGGTTGGCTTCAATGGGAAAAGAGGGGTACGAGATGCCGAAGCGAGCTATTCCGACGGCTGCATACACGTCGGCCATTCAGACAATTCGCTCCGTTTCGGCAGACAGCCTCGACATCGCCGTAGAACAAATCAGTAAGGCGGCCGGCCTGAAGATGGACAAAAATAAAGTGGCGATGATTCTGCAGGACAATGCCGCTCAATTGCTGCCGGAAGAACGATTGAAAGAACGTCTGAATAACGCTGTGGCGGAAAATGATTATGATGGCGTGATTCTTTCGCTGGTTACAAGATATTGTCCTACTGGATTGCTGGGGCTTGCACTGACAGCACTGCTGGCGTCGTTTATGTCGGGTATGGCGGGAAATGTTACAGCATTTAATACGGTTTGGACTTACGATTTGTATCAGGCGTATCTGGCCCGCAATAAGAGTGATAATCATTACCTGCAGATGGGCAAGGTGATAACCGTGGTTGGTATTTTGCTCAGTATTGCCTGTGCTTATTTTGCTCGTCAGTATAACAATGCGATGGATGTAATCCAGTTGGTCTTTGGTTTTGTGAACGCTCCTCTGTTCGCTACATTTATCCTCGGTATGTTCTGGGTTCGGACGACGGCGACGGGTGCTTTTTGGGGCTTGCTTATGGGGACATCGACTTCAGCAATTTTCCATGCTCTGACGCTGGCTTCCGGCAATGCGCCAGGCATCAAGGGCGGCTATCTCCATGTTGTTCAGTATTTTCCCAGTGAAATGGCACAAAATTTCTGGCTGGCGGGATTCGCATTTACGGTGTGTTTGATATTGACAGCGGGGATTTCGCTGGCGACCAAGCAAACCAAGACTAACGAAGAGCTTAAAGGCCTGGTCTATTCGCTGACGCCCAAAATCAAAGATGATGAGCAAAACTGGTTTCTCCGTCCGGCAGTATTGGGTGTGATTTTACTGGCAGCATGTGTTGTTTTGAATTTAATCTTCTGGTAATGTGAAAGGGTAATACTATGGGTCTTGATATTCGCTGGCCGATTGGCCTGATGTTTACGTTGATTGGAGCGGTTCTGGTTGTGTATGGCGTTGTAACGAGTTCTGACGCAGAGATGTACAAGCGTTCCCTGGGAATGAATATTAATTTGATTTGGGGCATCTTGCTGCTTATTTTTGGTTTACTCATGCTGATCTTAGCCAAGAAAGCGTCTAACGCGGAGAAAAAAGATAAAAAATAAGAGGCTTATTGTGCAAATCGATAGTATTTCGAATGATAAGCAGGCTTTTGCGTTGTTAAAGAAGCTTGCGACGGCGAAAAAACTGAATGTAGCCGGCGGCAAAGTACGGCGGACGTCGTCCCGTTTCTGTCTCGGTGTTGAACATGGCGACTACAACGGCACCGAATTGTTTGGCGTCGGCACCGACCGGTTTATCTGGATGGCGTATAAGCCCAATGGTACGACCGCAATGCGCCTGTACAGCAACAATTTCCCCGAAGACGGGATTGTGCGGTTTGACTTGGGCAAAGTCCCCGCTCCGCGGTCGGCGGCAGTGGTTGATTCCTGGGCGCGGTTTCCTTATGGGGTCGATTATATCCTGAAAAAAGCGGGATATAAACTCACACAGGGCATTGACGCGGTCATATTCGGCAATATCCCTGGCGGCGGAATGAGCCGGTCGGCATCGTTGGCGTTGAATTTAATTTTATCCGTGTTGGATGCCAACGGGATTGTTGAGAAAGATCAGATGAAAATCGTTGATTTGGCGCAGGCAGTGGAGAATGAATATATCGGTTCGCCGTGCGGAAAACTGGATCAGATTATGATTCTGTTTGCCAAAGAGGGTATGGGGACGCATTATAAGCCTGCACAGCGATCCATTGATTATGTTCCGCTGGGGAAAAAGGCAAAAGATTTCCGTATTATTGTGATGGATACCGGCACCGTCCGTCCGGGGCTGGAAAAATCAACGTATAAAGTCCGCCGGGCCGAGTGCGACGAATTGGTTGACAAGGCGAAAAAAGCCAAGTTTAAAATTACCTGCCTTGCCGACGTCAAGAGCGAAGCGTTGTATAAAAAAATGAAGGCGTCATTCGACAAAAAACATCCGCATTTGGTGGATCGAATGACCTATATCTATAAGGCACAGAAGCGGTTCTATGTGATGATGGAGGCCTGGAAAAAGGGTGATATTGCCAAGGTTGGCGGGGTTTTCCGCGAAGACGGCGTTGGCCTGCGCGATGACTATAAGATTTCCGGACCTGAATTAGAAACGATGTGTGATATTGTGCGTACGGTACCGCAAACGCTCGGCGAGCGGATGCTGGGCGGCGGCGATAAGGGAGCGGCAGGGGCTCTGGTTTTGGCTGACGGAGCCGAGGCAGTGAAAAAGGCGGTAGACGCTGCCTATCCGAGAAGCCGACCTGAGTTTGCGGATCGTTATGCGATTCACACCTGCAAAGTGGTTGATGGCGTAAAAGTGTTTGAGAACGCCTTATAGTTTGCCGATTCGTATTGGCTGATAAGATGAGCCGATTTTATATTCCAAATGACGTTCCTACCGCTTTAGCCGCTGCGATTAGCGAATGATTCATCGGTACGGTTTTAATCCGGCCTGCCGTGTGTCCCAACGGGATACTGCCCAGCTTGCCATCTTTCATTACGACCAATCGATTAGGTTTGCCCTGCATCAGCAATTCCATGGCGTGGTGCCCAAACTGGGTCGCCAAGGCCCGGTCAAACGGGCTGGGGATGCCGCCTCGCTGAACATGTCCGAGATTAACCGCCCGGCATGTAATGTCAGTAATTGCCGATAACTGGTCGGCCAGTGCGAATGAAATTCCGCCCAGACGGATTGGGTCGGGGCTATTTTTGACTGTTTTGGCCACGACCATTTTACCGCCTTTGGGTTTGGCTCCTTCGGCAACACAAATAATGCTGAACCGCCGACCTGTTTTAGAGCGGGCAATAACATACTCGGAAACTTTATTGATGTCGTAAGGGATTTCGGGAATCAAAATCACATCCGCTCCGCCTGAGACGCCTGCGTGCAGGGCGATCCACCCGGCGTACCGCCCCATTACTTCCAGCAGCATCACACGGTGATGCGAACTGGCAGTGGTATGCAGCTTGTCTATCGCTTCGGTAGCGGTATTCACTGCGGTATCGAAGCCGAATGTAATGTCAGTCCCATAGAGGTCATTGTCGATGGTTTTGGGCACCCCCATGACGGTCAGACCCATTTTGGCAAATGCTGCTGCAGAGTTCATTGTTCCATCTCCGCCGATGCAAATCAGGGTGTCGATGCCGCGTTTGGCCAGATTGACAATGCACTGCTCAGAGACATTCTTGTTGGCAGTTTTTTTGCCGAGGGTAATCGGATAGCAAAACGGATTCGATGTATTTGACGAACCAAGGATTGTCCCTCCAACGGTCAAAATTCCACTGACCGAACGAGAATCCAGAGGGTGAATCCGGTCTTCAATCAGTCCCTGGTAGCCGTCCTCAATCCCCCAGGTTTCCAGATCATATCGATAAATCGCGGTCTTGACCACCGCTCGTATCACAGCGTTTAATCCCGGACAGTCTCCGCCACCGGTCATCACCGCGATTTTCTTGATTTTTCCATTCTTGGCCATCCGGGTTTTCCTTTCATGAGTTTTATTGAAACTCTACCTTGGAAATATCGGATAATGTATCACATTAACTTTAATTCGGGTATATAATAATACCGGCTTCCCGTCGCCGCGTCAATCATGCAAATCGGTTCATCAACGCCGGGGCCGTAGATGTATTTCCGTAAAAGTGTGCCCGTTCCATCGTATCCGGCAATCACCTGATCGCCGTCATAGCAGTACTCAATATACTGCCCGGTCGGATAGACGGTTTTTGACACCCGCCGACCGCTGGCGTTGTAGTTATACGACACTATCGCCGTGCCGGACTGTTTAACAACCAGCAGATGATTTTCGATGTCATACTCGTAGGTATAGACCCCATCGCCGGTTAAATTGACAGAGCTTTTTCAAGAACCTCACTGTCA
>CAZVXR010000301.1:0-2475 GCA_964630865.1 uncultured Pirellulales bacterium
GCCGTCGCCGACCAGCTCAATGGTCAGCTTCCGCAAGGATGCCGCGTGATTAGGGCGGAACTTTTTGAAACGCGCCAGCGTCGCTATCCGGAAAGCATTTTGTATGTAATTGAGCCGACCACCGCCGCCTGGGCAGGCGGATTGGAGCCTCGGCTTGAGCGCTGCCGGGAAGCGCTCGAAACAAAATCGCGCATTGAAATGCTTCGCCTAAGACCCAACGACCGGATAGGGCGAACCGTCGATATCGGCGTTTATCTTCAGCATCTCGACTGGCATTGCGGCCGGGTGCGTCTGCGATGCCGCTTTTCAGGACAAGGTACAGCACGCGTAGAAGAATTATTAACCTGGATAGGTCTCGGCCGGCACGAATTGAGCCGCTCGGTCATACGTACACAAATTCAATGGTCATCTGATGGATGGAAAAATGAACAGGGAGAACTATGTCTATAGAAATGTTAATTAATGTCAGCCAGGGCGAAGAATCCCGCGTCGCTGTCGTAAATGACAATGTGCTGGAAGAGCTGCATATCGAACGCGTGGGAACAACCAGCTTCGTGGGCAATATCTACAAAGCCAAAGTAGTCAATATCGAATCGGCGATCCAGGCGGCCTTTATCGATTTCGGCGTCGTCAAAAACGGGTTTCTGCATTTAAGCGATCTGCATCCCCGCTATTATTCAGGACAGAAAGATTCGGAAGAAAATATCGGACGGCGCAAAAGCGTAACCCAGCGCCCGCTGATTCAAAAATGCCTCAAACGCGGTCAGGATGTCATCGTTCAGGTCATTAAAGAGGGAATCAACACCAAAGGCCCGACGCTGACGACCTATTTATCGCTGCCGGGCAAGTACATGGTGCTGATGCCGTGGATGAACAGCATCGGCGTCTCACAGAAAATTGAAAACGAGGAAGAACGCGCGCGTTTGCGGGAAACGGCCAACACGCTGAAGCTGCCGGACAACGCCGGCATCATCATTCGCACTGCGGCGCTGAACGCGACCAAACGGGAATTGCAGAATGATTTGTCATATCTAAGCCGTTTGTGGAGCGCAATTACCAAGCGGATGGAAACCGAAAAAGGCCCGACGGAATTGTATCAGGAATCCGACCTGGTGCTGCGGACGGTACGGGATATTTTTGACACCCGAATCTCAAGCATCATCTGCGATAATGAAGCCATCACACAGCAGATTAAAGATTTTATTTCCATCGTCCAGCCCAAACTGAAAAACCGCATCCTTTATTATGATCAGCGGACGCCGCTGTTTCATAAATACAATATCGAACGCGAAATCGATAAAATTCAGTCCAGCCGCGTGGAATTGAAAAGCGGCGGCTCATTGGTCATCGAGCAGACCGAAGCGATGGTCGCCATCGATGTCAACAGCGGCAAATACCGCAAGCCCGACAACGCCGAACAGATGGCGCTGAAGCTGAATCTGGAAGCGGCTAAAGAAATTATACGGCAGCTTAAGCTGCGCGACCTGGGCGGACTGATTGTGTGCGACTTTATCGATATGCGCGAATCGAAAAATAAACAGGCCGTCGAAAAAATGTTCCGTGATGAACTGAGAACCGACCGGGCCAGAACCCGGGCGCTGAAGATGAGCTCATTCGGCCTGATCGAGCTGACACGGCAGCGGCTGCGTCCCTCGCTGCAATCCAGCACGACCTATCGCTGTCCGCATTGCCACGGGACCGGCACGGTCAAAAGCCCCAGCGCCCAGGCGACGGATATTTTGCGAACCATGCGTGTGGCGCTGAGCCGTGATGAAATCAGCCGAATTGAGGCGACGGTTGCTGCGCCGGTAGCCGAATACCTGCTCAATCAGCGCCGGGCAATGCTGACGGAGCTGGAAAAAGAAATGGGACGACAGATTGTGATTAAAAGCGACTTTACGATTTCACCGCAGAGCTTTCAGATGACCTGTTATGATTCGCGCGGAAGTGTTGTAAAAATTTAATTTTATGGTTTGTGGCAGAAAATAAAACGATGTTTGATTTGAACTATGCAAAAATGGTATTACAGGCCGAAGCGGCTGGCGTTGCGGCGCTGACGGGACTGGTCGACCTGCTGCCGTTTGAAAAGGCCTGCCGGATAATCCTCGAATGTTCCGGCTCAGTCATTATCACCGGTGTCGGCAAGGCGGGCGTGATCGGCAATAAAATCAGCGGTACCTTGGCTTCGACGGGAACGCCAAGCCATTTCCTGCACCCGACTGAAGCGGTTCACGGCGATCTGGGGCGGATACAGGGCAAGGATGTCGTACTAGCGCTGAGCCACAGCGGACAAAGCGATGAGATTCTGCGTTTGGTTGAACCGCTCAAACAGCGCGAAATCAAGCTGATCTGTATCGTTGGCGACGCCGACAGCCGCCTGGCGCGGCACAGCGACGTGGCGCTCTGCATGGGCAAATTGACCGAGGCCTGTCCGCTGGGTCTGGCTCCGAGCGTTTCGACGACGTGCATGCTGGC
>CAZVXR010000302.1:0-5987 GCA_964630865.1 uncultured Pirellulales bacterium
CGGCTACCCCAAAAATGGAGAGATATGGTTTATGCCGACCCCATCTTTGCTCGAATTGAATTACAGCGGCAGGCGAAACAGCCCGACGGTTCGTGGGGGCAGTGGGAAGCGGTGTCATTGACGAAGATCGACCCCTATCAAAAGACGTTAAAAGATTTGCCATTGACTATCGAACAGATGACGTTTGGCGATGTGGCGATGTTTATGGGGCAATTTCGTGATGTGGCGATTACCAGAGATATATTACAGCCGCAGCCATACGAGTTTTTAAGTGTACAGAGCAAGTGGCTGCCGGCGCAGTACGCAATTGAGTACCGTAAAATTCTCGACGATGAGGAACAAAAGAGAAAACGTGAGGAACAGGAAAGAAAGGCCGCTGAGCGGGAATCAAATAAGCGGAATGCCAATCGACCCGGCGGTGCACAAGGCGGGGGGATGCCGGGGGGGGCAATGCCGGGGATGCCCGATACTACCCGGAAACAAGCCAACCCCAATAAACCGGTGCCGCCCAGTAAGCCCGCAGCGCCAACGCGTACCCTGCAGAATATAGAATTGGATGCCGCCAATGCCGTGCTGAAAGACAGAACCAAGCTGTCGACATTAAAAGATTTGATGGTCTGGGTACACGATGATACGACAATTCCTGGAACAACGTATCGCTATCGGATTCGTTATGGGGTATTTAATCCGATTGCGGGGAAAAATTGGTTTTCCGAAGAAAGCAAAAACTATCAAAACCAGGTTGTTCTCTGGAGCGACTATGCCGAATTGAAAAACCCTGTTGTTGTGCCGAAGATGCTGCATCTGTTCCCGGTGGATGTGCTTGCCGATAATGCCGGAGCTAAGGTTGAAGTCTATAAATATTATCTCGGACGATGGCGTTCGGAGACATTCGAGGTACGTCCCGGCCAGATGATTGGGATGTTGAAAGAATGGAAGCCGTCAGAGACATCCGGGACAAATGATCTGATAACCGGGACAGACACGAATACCTCCGCTCCGACGATGGTGGATTTCAGTACTGATGTTATGCTGACCGATGTTGTGACGGCGAGCGACTGGTCTGGCGCTGGCGTGCGGCAGAGAGTATACCCGGAGGTGTTATATATTGATGCCCTAAATCACATTCAATCGATGCCGGCACGACGCCAATTTTGGCCTAAGGGTCTAAACGCCGAGTACGCTGCGGTTAAACAGGAAATGGAAAAATCTACCGAGACTGTCAATCCGACTCAGACGCCCGGAATGCCTGGAGGAATGCCAGGAATGCCAGGGATGCCGGGAATGCCTGGAGGAATGCCAGGGATGCCAGGGATGCCCGGAATGCCGGGAATGCCGGGAAGGTAAGAGCAAAAAAGTGGAAAAAAGGGTTAAGCCGCATCCTTAGGTTGCGGCTTTTTTTATGCCGGTTTGGTCTGGAGTGATTGGGCAAATCGTCCAATGATTTGACGAACTGATTCAAAGCCGAATAGAGCTAAATCAAGCCGGTCTATGGGAATAAACGAACAGTCCTTGACGTCATCCATTGCCTTTAGCGGCGTAAAATCGGTAATCTTGCAGACGAATGCCAAGTCCAGCGTGCGATAGACTACTCCCATATACGGATACTGATTCGGAATAGAGCAAAAGTATGTGCACCCAACGACATCCAAATTTAATTCTTCTTTAATTTCTCTGCAGATTGCCTGCTCTGCGGTTTCATCTGGGTCTATAAAGCCGCCGGGCAAATCCAGCGTGCCTTTGGCTGGCTCTTTGGCGCGAACACAGACCAGCAATTCATTTTTTGAATTGATGATCAGTCCCGCAGCGGCTGCAGCGACATTCAAGAAAAACTCAAATTCACATGCTCCGCATCGATACCCTTGCGGTCCGTGTGGGCGCAGCGATTTGGAGCTGCACTTAGGACAGAACAAAAATACAGGGTTGTAGAAACCATTTTTTTGCATAGATGAGATATTGTATGCAAAGATCTTCAAAGGGAAAGAATAAAATCCGGGATCAGAGAATCGAACAGGCCTGCTGGATAATATGCAGGATTTGATCAAGATTATGAAGGTCGGTAATTACGGAGTCAAACCCCCGGCTGACAAGAGCAGCGGCCTCAGTATCCCCAAGACCGACCGCGATTGCGGCGATTTTAGACTCTTTCATATCCTCATTGATACGAATATGCGAACAGAGTTCTATGGCGTTGATATTGGAGGCTGTCAGGTTAATCAAGACCAGATTAGGCAGAAATTTCTGAGCCATCAATCCCGCATCGAAACTGTTATGAGCAGATTGGATATCGAACGACCCTTTAACGCCAAGTGTGTCCGTTAGAGCCCGGCAAGCGTCCTCGCTGCTGTCAATAATCAATATCCGAATGTGTCCTTTTTCGATATTCTCGGTCGGGATACTATGTGTTTTCATAAACCGAACCAGTTCTGTCATAGGGATTCGACGATCACGCGAACCGGGAATACGGTATCCGCGAAGCTGCCCAGAATCGAACCATTTGGTCACAGTCCGTGGAGCGACATTACATATCTGAGCGACTTGTCCGGTTGTAAGAACATCTTTTCGTTTCAGCATAAAAAACCCTGTAACGCTATATATCAATTAATCAAAGGTATAGCTATAAATCTTGCCGCTGTATCATCGGACAAGACATAGAGCGATATAACCTGTACGTTCATTTTAATTCAATAGAGAGTATTTTTGTTAAACAACGACCGATAATAAAGAAAACGATTAAAATGAAGACAAATAAGACCCAATAATAATTAAAACAGGCATTAATAAATATCTTCAGATTTGCTTTTTACTTGACCGATATAAATAAATGATTATGATGCACAGTTAGACCCTTTGTGTAGAGGGTCGACATGGTTTTCCAGTCCATATCTAACGATAAGTTTGCGGATTGGAGTACCTGCACAGCCATCCGCATGAATTTCAGGTTGGCAGCAGAGCTTCTTAAGCATCGGTTTGCGTTTGCGCAGGGCGAAAGGCCAGGCAGTTTTACTCCTTGCCAAGTCCGAAATCGTGGGCGTGCCGGTGAGTGTGGTCAAAACGGTAACGTTGTTTGAAGGTGTCTCCGACGGCATAATGCCCGAAAGTGGACGGTAGCGTATGAAAACTATCTTTCTAAGCGTTGGCAGCGGCTTACGTGATAAACGGAAGCGCAAAATGTCTGAGAGAGGGATGCTGCGCATCTAAAATTACGCCAAGACATCACCCGTTTTTACGCAGTCATATCTAAGCCCTGTTGCATTAATACCCTGCGGAGCGTGTGCTTAAACATACGATAGAAGATATGCTATACAGGGAAAGGTGCAACATGGAAATAATTGCTCAATCAACGGGGGCGAATATTGCAATTGGGGCTATTTTAGGGTTGTTGTTTGGCGGCGTCGGTTCGTTCGTGGTAGTTCAGTTAATTGCCAGAGTACGTGCCCAAAAAGTTAATCAGGAAGTCCAAAATAGGATAGAAACCGCTCGTCGGGAAGCGGAAACGATTATCAAAGAATCCAAGGTGGATGCCGCTTCCGAAATGATGAAAAAGCGGTCGGAATTCTCCAGAGAAGTCGATAAAAGAGAATCCGAGCTGCGAAGTCAGGAATCCCGACTATCCAAACGCGAAGATGCGGTCGAGCGACTCAATGACCAGATCACCCAACGCGAAAAACAACTCAAGCAAAACGAACAAGAAGCCCAAAAACAGATACAGAGCTATACTGCCAAAAACAAGGAATTGACAGCGACTCTGACACAACAAAAAAGCCAGCTTTTGAAAATCACCGGAATGGATACCGAACAAGCTCGCCAATTGCTCTTAAGTAATCTCGAAGAAGAGTGCGAGAAGGAAATGGGGCAGCTTATTACTCGCAAGGTTGCTCAGGCTGAAGAGCAATCCGAAGAAAAGGCAAAAGAGATCATCAATCTCGCCATTCAGAGATATGCCGCCGAGCAGACCTGCGAAGTTAGCGTGTCGATGGTGGATATCCCCAGCGATGAGATGAAAGGGCGCATTATCGGCCGCGAAGGTCGCAACATTCGGGCATTCGAAAAGGCGACAGGCGTTGACGTGATTGTCGATGATACGCCGGGTGTGATTGTTGTGAGCGGCTTTAATCCGATTCGTCGGGAAGTTGCCCGTCTAAGTATGGAGCGTCTGATTCAGGATGGCCGGATTCATCCGAGCCGGATTGAGGAGCTTGTCGTTCAGGCGAAAAAGGATGTGCATGCTCGCGTGATTCAGATTGGTAAAGAAGCGTCAGAAGAAGTGGATGTCCGCGGTCTTAATAATAAGATACTGGGTATGCTTGGCGCCCTGCATTATCGTACCAGCTATGGCCAAAATGTCCTGCGGCACAGTGTGGAAGTGGCTTTCCTGGCCCAGGTGATGGCCGACGAACTCGGGTTGGATGGCTCCATGGCCAAGCGTGCGGGTCTGCTGCATGATATTGGTAAGGCGATGGACCGTGAAATCGAAGGCGGGCATCCCTCCATTGGAGCCAACTATCTGCGTCGCTTCAAAGAGCCTCAGTTTGTTATTAATGCCGTCGAGGCACACCATGGCGACTTGCCGCCGGATAATCCCTATACGCCGCTGATTGCCGCTGCAGATGCCATCAGTGCATCCCGTCCCGGCGCCCGCCGCGAAACACTGGAGCGATATATCAAGCGTCTGGAAAAACTCGAAGAGATTGCGTGCAGCTTTAAGGGTGTCGAAGGGTGCTTTGCCATTCAGGCCGGCCGTGAGGTGCGCGTGATTGTCGATGCCAACCAGATCAACGATGAATCGGCGATGAAGGTTGCGCGAGACATCGCCAAGAAGATCGAAGAAGAAATGACGTACCCCGGCGAAATCAAAGTCACGCTGCTGCGCGAAGTACGCTGCGTGGAATACGCACGATAGAAAAAAACTTAAGCAGTAAATTCTAAATCTTAAACAAATTCAAAAAGTAAAACATAAAGATAAAAAGTTTTGGAATATAGTTTTTTACATTTTCAAATTTTGATCTTGTTTAGAATTTAGTGCTTAGAATTTATGATTTAACTGGATTGTCTGTGAGTTGGTCAAGTGAAAGTGAACATTCTTTGTATTGGTGATATCGTAGGTCGGCCCGGACGACGGGTGCTGGCACAGAAGTTGGCCGGCCTCGTACAAGAGCATCAGATCGACTGTGTGATTGCCAATGCGGAAAATGCGGCAGGGGGGTCGGGTTTAACGCCGCAGATTTATGATAAGTTGATGCGGTATGGCGTCAATATGATTACACTGGGTGACCATGCCTACCGCAAAAAAGATGTCATTTCTGTACTGGAAGCGAATGCCAATATTGCGCCCCCGGCGAACTTGTCTCCTTATGCGGCGGGCAAGGAATTTGCCCTGTACCGTACGGGCAAGGGGCCGACTGTCGCGGTGGTTCCGCTAATTGGCCGGATTTTTATGAAGCCTGCAGATTGTCCGTATGCCAAAATTGAGTCGCTTCTGCCGCGTGTTGGGCAGCAGGCCGAAATTATTCTCGTCGAAATGCACGCTGAGGCGACCAGCGAAAAAATGGCGATGGGCTACTATCTCGACGGCAAAGTCGGCTGCGTATTCGGTACGCATACGCATGTCGTAACCGCCGACGAGCGAATCTTGCCCAAAGGTACGGCGTATATCACCGATATCGGAATGACCGGCAGTCATGATTCTGTGTTGGGGCGTAAAAGCGAGTGTGTGATTCGGGCATTTCGGACACAGATGCCGTATCCGTTTGAAATCGCCACCGGCGACGTTCGGATGAGCGCGATTATTACCACCCTCGACAGCAACACAAAAAAAGCCGACCGCATCGAGCGGATTCAGATTACAATGGATGAAACAGACCACGTCGAATACGACAGCGACGACGGCAAGCCGGACTACCAAAACGGCGGATTTTGATTGATAATTGATGGGTATGTATGAGTAAAAAATGCAAAACGCAGAATGCAGAAATACAAGGGTTGGA
>CAZVXR010000303.1:0-2421 GCA_964630865.1 uncultured Pirellulales bacterium
TATTTTTGCCGAGAACTGTTGCTATCACGGTATCCGGGTTCATTGTTTCAGTTTCAGCAGGAAGTATTTGAAGTTTAAAGTTGAGGTTTTTTGAATTATCCAGCGGGGCGGCTTTAAAAACGATTGTCTGCGACTGGAACCCGTCGGCTTTGGCAGTAATATTGTGCTCTTCGTTCCAGCTTTTATATTCGAATATTCCGTTGGCATCGGTGATGCCCTTTTGATAGGGCTGCGGGCCATAGCCATCGTCAAAGACAATTGCCCCGGCAATCGGTTTATCGTTGGCGTCCGTCACTATCCCGCTAAGTATGAAATCAGGCGGCGTGACTTTCTGGGTTAGCGCAATGGTCGTCGGCACAACCAATGCAGCTAAGCAGCCGATAATCAATAATGCGACGATTGAGGGTCTTTGGAAAAATCGCCTTCCCGGCTGCATAATGGTTTTAATGCGGTCTTCGATATTTTTAACCGGCCCGGCTACGGCCAGTGTCGGGATGGTAAGTCCGGCCTTGGCTTCTTGTAACAGTGTCTCCACAATGGCATGGCCGTATTCTTTTGGCGCAGCTCCCAGCCGTGCCACGGCAATTTCGTCGCAGCATTTTTCCCGCTCCTGCCGGATGGCACGATTGGCCAGCCAAACAAACGGATGAAACCAGAATACGCCTTGTATTAGAATCTGAATGAGATTGACAAACGCGTCGAAGCGAACGACATGCGACATCTCATGCAGGACAATGGCCTTCTGTTTGTCGCCCTCGATACTCTGAAAACGGGTGGGCAGATAAATCGCTCCCCGCCACAGTCCCCAGACAAACGGCTGATTAATCCCATCGACCAGCCAGACATTAAAGCCACCCGGATAATTCCACAACTTCGCCAGCTTTTCAATCTGCTCAATCATCAACTGGGCCGGTAGCGGCCGGCGGATCCTCCTTAGACACACCGCAAGCCGTACCGCCTTACCCAAAGCCCACAATAAATAACAAGTTGCTCCTGTCGCCCATGCGGATAATAGAACATTGGCCGAAGTCAAATGAAGCCGAACTATAGGGAAATTATTGATTGACAATTTTTGATTTTCGATTTCCGGATGGGTTGCGACCGATCCACCAGAGGCGGTAAGGTTGATGGGCGATACCGAGCGTGTCTCGATTACGTCTGCTGCTTCCGATGGCCGACTCTGTTGAGCATTTGGGTTTTGCGTCGGAATCACAACCGGAACAGATTCTGCCGGCAATACCGGTACCGAAAAAATCACCAGCGGAGGCGTCATACATTTAACGGCCACCAGCAGCCATAGCAAATACCGGACATGCGCACTTTTGTTTTGCAAAAGCCATGTCAGAATCAAAACGCCGATAAAGACAATCGCCACCTGAAAGCTTTGGGTTTTCAAAAAATCGAGTGTTTGTAAGATGAACGTTTCCATAGTAAAAGCTCCTTGTTTTATTTTTGAGAATCCGGGTTATTCAAGAGAGTTTTGAGTTGCTCCACATCTTCGGTCGTGATGTGCTTGTTTTCGGCCAGGTATTGGACCAGCGGCACGGCATCCCCGCCGAACAGCCGGTCGAGAAAGCCCGCGACGGCAAATTTGAGGACTTTGTCCTTTTGCACGACGGCACGGAAGATGTGGGCTTTGCCCTCGGTGGTGTGGACGATGTAGCCCTTTTTCTCCAGCCGACGAAGCAGCGTCTGGACGGTGGCATAGGCGATAGGACGGCCTTTGGGCAATTCGTCGAGAACCTGCTGGACGGCGGCCTGGTTGAGTTTCCAGACGATCTGGAGGATTTCCGTTTCGGCCGGACTTAACGATTGCTGTGTTTTTTTTGTTGTCATAACAGTCTCCTTGTACATTTGTACAATATAATATCGTACAACTGTACAAGGTGTCAATAAAAAATTTAGAATATTTTTAGAAAGTGATTTATCTTGTTGTTGCAAAAAGAGTTATGGTTTATCTGAAACGTACGCAGCCCGCAGAGACAAAGGATATTCTGTCTGCCGATTCAATGGCTATTGTTTCCGATTCATTACATTATTGTATTCATCTTCAAATTGTATCACATGCCGCATTTCTTCCTGGGCAAGTTCGAAGAAAAGATCGTGAAATTCAGGGTTGCGGGTTTGAACCATTAATTCTGAATACAATCGAAAGGCGGCTCTTTCCTTGCGTATCGCCATTTTTAAGGCGTCCACATAGGTCATCTCGCGGAATTGATCATCCGCATCCAGGTAAGCCTTCTCGGTGTCGGAAAACTCAAAAGCCGTATCGTCAACAGTATGACCATGCTTGATCAGTTCAAATTCGAGATTGTTTCTGTGTTGAAGCTCATTTTTGTTCAGCCCTTCAAAAATCAATTTTGTTCTCTCATCCTTCATGATTTCGGCAAGTTCACGATAGAGTTTGTACGAAGCCTCTTC
>CAZVXR010000304.1:0-11354 GCA_964630865.1 uncultured Pirellulales bacterium
AACCCGTAGGCCAGCTGGAAACCCTGTTAGCCGAGCGGATTACCAGCTTTTTCTGGCGGCTTAAGCGTACTGGCCGGATGGAAAAAGAGTTGCTCGATTTGCTGACCGTTCCCGTTCAGGCGGATTCCAAGTCGTCCGAATCCAAGCCGCCGTTCAAGATGATTATACACAAAAGCTATGACACGGCATTGCAGGACTCCGAGTATCTGGATTTTCTGAAGTTCAAAAAAGCCCAGGCGCAATACGCCAATATGGAAGTGGAAGACGGTGAAGTCTTGGATCGGGAAACCTTCTATAAGTTTGGAAATCAGTTTGAACTGCCTTCTGCTCCGCCTGTGCCTGCTGCCGAATTGCAGGCCGTTGAACCGGAGGCCTTGGGCAAAGCGGTCAAAGAGGACTTCAAAGGCGGCAAGCTCCTGGAAAAACTGCTGCGGTATGAAGGTCAGATCGAGCGGTCCATGTATCGCGCGATGCTTGAGCTGCATAAACTCCAATTTATCCGCACCCGCTCCGAAGCCATCGACGCCGAAGACTCTGTAGGGGCAAGCCCCCGTGCTTGCCCGAATGTTACGGTCGCCGAAGCTTCCAGCTTCGAATCCGACCCGGTTTCTGTTTCTGTAGAGTCGAATGCTGAATTATCAATTGTCAATTCTCAATTTTCAATTCAAAATTCTCCCAGCTCTCCCCATTTTCAAGGGGGAGTGCCGCGCAGCGGCGAGGGGGTATTAAATAATGAAAATTCCACTTCTGACTCCTGCAACAATGAAAAACCAAACAAACCCATTTTAGATTCCGTAGAGGCAAGCGCCTGTGTCTGAATGAGCCCCAGCGAGCCTGCCCCCGCGTAGTGCCACCCTCGCGAAGGCGCAGGCGGGAATTCAGTTTTTAAAACCCCGAAGGGGTGTCAATAAAATAGCCGGGCGGCGTAAGCCCCCGGTACTGTCTCCCCCAACCGGCCAAGCCCCAGCGGGGCGACACATCACGTTAATTTTTCAATTGTACATTTTCAATTGTCAATTAATTTGCTGCCTGCGGTTATCTGTAATCGGATATTGATCTTTCGTGTCATTTTGTGTTTTTCGTGGACAAAAATTAAAAACCAGAAAAAATTCAAAATCTTCTTGAGTTCCTGGGTTCTTAGGTTCTTGTGTTCTTAACTATTATCTCTCTGTGTTTCTCTTTTACCTCTGCGGCAAAAATTTAAAAATGGAAAATTGAAAATGGAAAATTGTAAATTCGCCCGTTCTTTCTCTGCTTGGCTGAACGTCCCTTACGCCTTTTCCTTCTGGAAAGCCCGTGTGGCGTTTTATGCGGCGCTGAAAACCCTCGGTATCGGTCCCGGCGATGAAGTCATTCTGTCCGGCTATACGTGCGTGATGAATGTCAACCCCATTAAGTACCTCGGCGCAAAGCCCGTCTATGTGGATATTGAGCCATACACATTCAACATCAACCCCGATTTAATTGAGCAGGCAATCACCCCCAAAACCAAAGTCCTGCTGGCTCAGCATACGTATGGTTTCCCTTGCGATATGGACAAAATCATGTTCATCGCCCAAAAGCATAATCTAATAGTCATCGAAGACTGCTGCCTGTCGCTGGGCTCGACGTACAATGGCAAGACTGTCGGCACCTTCGGCAAGGCGGCCTATTTTTCGTTCCAGTGGAATAAGCCCATCACCACCGGCCTCGGCGGAATGCTGACAACCTCAGATGGCAAATTGGCACAGCAAATTCAGCAATTGCGAGACAAGGAAATAATTCAGCCGGGATTCAAAGAAGTTGCTCTTTTGGCGGCGGAGTTAGCGGTTTACCGCACGTTCATTTACCCCCGCACCACCGCCTTAGCCCAGCAGCTCTTCCGTTTTTTGACAAAAAAAGGCGCCGTCGTCGGCTCCTCGTCGTCTGCTGAGTTTGACCCCGTGATGGCTCCGGATTTCTTCAAGGCGATGTCTCCCGTCCAGGCGTGTTCTGGGGCAAGGCAGCTTAAAAAGCTGTCGCAGGCGATGGCTCACCGCAAACAGATGGCCCAGCTCTACGACCGCATGCTTTCCGAAATTGGTCATAAACCGCTTGAGTATGATCGCAATAGAATAGATCCGGTATTAGTCCGCTATCCTATCCGTGTCCGTGACAAGGAAAAAGCCATTCATGATGCCGCCTCTGCCGGTGTGGAGCTGGGAAGCTGGTTCGAGTGTCCCTTGCATCCGAGTGAAACCCCGCTTGAAAAATATGATTATAAAGCAGGTCAATGCCCCGAAGCGGAAAAAGCCTCCCGTGAGGTGGTCAATTTGCCCCTCCACCCGCGTGCGAGCCAATCCACTGCCCGCCGCACGGTCGCTTTCATTAAACATTACCTGTAGGGGCGTACCCGCATGTTCGCCCAGTGTAGCCGAACCATCTTGGTTCGGAAAAATATCGTAGGGTGCGGGTTTCAAACTCACCCTTGTTTGGAGTACAGGCTTTAGCCTGATAACTTAATTTTGTTTTTTGACCCTTTAGGGTCTAACCCGAATAGTTCCGGGTGAGCAAAGCGAACCCGGAGAATAGGACGGTTTCGAATCGCGACCCCGCAGGGGTCGAATAAAATAGCCCAGGGCAACGCCTTGGGTAGAAAAACGAGATTGAAAGCATGAGCCCTGTAGAGCCTGCCCCCGCGAAGGCGTGGGGGGCGCCATAAAATGAAACGGTATACAGGGCTATAATCTGAAAATTTCAAAACGCGCCCATTACTACGAACTACGAACTAAAAACTAAGAACTTCCTCTGTGCCCTCTGTGGCAAAAATAAAAATTTAAAACGGAAAAGTAAAAATAATAAAATGAATAACAAGGCAGATAACATTCAAAAACGTACATTTGATTTTGCCTGCAGTGTGATTGTGCTTTATAAGCACATGATCAATCAGGATCGCGCCAACGAGATGTTATGCAGACAGTTAATTCATTCAGCGACATCCATAGGGGCTAATTTGGAAGAAGCAGATGCAGCCCAGAGCCGTGCCGACTTTATTTCGAAGTGCAATATTGCCCTCAAAGAAGCGCGCGAGTCAAATTACTGGTTGCGTTTGTTTAAATCATCAGAAATGGTTTCTGAAATGAAGATTACAAACTTACTCAAGGAATCTCATGAGATAGTCCTGATACTGACTACGATTGTAAAAAAATCAAGAGCAAAAACAGAATGATTGCGTATAGGATTAAGATATTGATTTCTCAATTCTCAATTTTCAATTCTCAATTATTTTTTTGGAATATCGTATGACAAAAAAAAAATCCGTTCCCTACTGGCTTTTCGCAGTCCTGTTCATCCTCGGCGCCTTGCTGCCGATCATCAGCAGCAAATTCTCGCCATCCAAAGCGTCGCTGATAATTCGCGACAATTCCGGCGCGCCAAGCGTCAAATTTTACGACGAGCTGCTGGTTACGGTCTTTTCCGATGGCACTGCTGCCGGGTGGGATTGCAATGTTCCTGCAACGCCCCTCTGGCAGTTTAAAGCCGACAGCGATCGTCTCGTGATGCTCGACGATTCCCGTGCCGCCGCCGTCACCAAAGCAGGCCGAAAAGCATTGATTGCCTACGATGTCAAAACCGGCAAAAAGCTGACAGAATCCTTCATCGGCGGGGAAGATCAGGAGTTCTGGCTGCTGCAGTCTCCGGATAGAAAGATTCTGGCGCTGGCCTGTATCAACCCTGACAAGGCGGGCCGTACGATCTATGATCTGATGACGGTCAATGTGGACAAGCTGACCCCCGACCTGCCGGTGTCGGCGGATGTTCCGACGGCGGATAAACGTCTTATTGCCTTTGCCGTATCCAATGATAAAAAGGTCATCGCCGCCGGAAGCAATGACAAAAAGGGCTTCTTGATAATTGCCGATCTGGCCAGCGGCAAAGTTATCCTCGAACAAGAGTACAAAGATGCTGAAGAGTTTACCAGTACCGCGTTTACGCCGGACGGTGCGATGGTTTTTTTAACCAGCCGCAATGGCCACGTCTATGGCGTGGATGCCGCAACCGGCGAGCAAAAACACACATTTATCGTTCTAAAGCCCGGCGAGAAAAACCCGGTAACCAACGAGACCCGCTCGGATAGTATAACCATCAGTGCCGACAGCCGTTTTGTTGCCGCGGTCGTGATCAATGTCACCCACGTCTGGGATGTCGCAACTGGCGAGCATGTTTTCCAGCAGCTTCCCGGCCATAAATTAACCGGTGCCATAGCCCTCTCGCCAAACGGTTCATTGCTGGCCACCTCCGACATCCGCGCCAGCGGTGCCGTCAAGCTCTGGCAAGTCAAAAAGAATTAACGTTCTTTGTAGGGGCAAGCCCCCGTGCTTGCCCAGTGTAGCCGAACCATCTTGGTTCGGAAAATTTATTGTAGGGTGCAGGTTTGTAATCCGCCCTCTGTTCGGAGTCCAAGCTTCAGCTTGCCAGCGTATTTGTCGTCCTCGCGTATGCGGGGATCCAGCGTAGCTAAAACCTAATAGCTAACAGCTTCTAATGCTTATTGTGAAAATCATCTTGAGCCCCATCGGGGCGAAATAAAATAGCCCAGGGCAACGCCCTGGGTAGAAAAATGAGATTGAAAACATGATCCCTGTAGAGCCTGCCCCCGCGAAGGCGTGGGGGGCGACATATAATGAAATGGCATACAGGGTTGTTATATGAAAATTTCAAAACGCCCCCATTGCTAACAACTAACAACTACGAACTAAAAGCTAAGAACTTTTTCTGTGTCCTCGCTGGCAAAAAATGGAAAATCGAAAATGGAAAATGGAAAATTTCTGAAGCGTCTTATGGACTTTCTGGTCGCCTTTGTCGCCTTGCTGATTTTATCGCCTCTCTTGCTTGTCGTGGCTATTCTCATTCGCATCAAGCTGGGCTCGCCAGTGATATTTTGCCAGTTCCGTCCGGGTCTAAATAGCAGGCTTTTTACAATATATAAGTTTCGCACCATGATTTCCAAAACGCACGATGAAAGCGGGGCGGCGTTGTCGGATGACAAGCGGCTGCCCCCCTTTGGCTTATGGCTGCGTGCGACCAGTCTGGATGAACTGCCCGAGTTGTTTAATGTCCTTAAAGGTGATATGAGTCTGGTCGGCCCCCGACCCTTGATGGTCAAATATCTGGATCGTTATACGCCCCTGCAGGCCAGACGGCATGAGGTCAGGCCCGGCATTACCGGCTGGGCACAAATTCACGGCCGCAACAATCTGTCGTGGGAAGATAAATTCGAACAGGATGTCTGGTATGTCGATCACAGGTCATTCTGGCTGGACATAAAAATTCTCGCCACGACCTTCTGGCACGTCATCCGCCGCAAAGACATCGCCCAGGATGGCCGCGCCACCGTCGACGAATTCTTCGGCACCAAAAGCTCCCAGCTCCCAGCTTCCAGCTTGCAGCCAGGGAAGCGTCAATCTCAAGACAATCATTGTTAATCTTTTTACATGGAGGTAAAATGAAGGATTATCGAAAAATATTGGCATGGCAGAAATCACATGAACTTGTCTTGCAGATTTATGGTTTAACTGAAAAATTTCCAAAGCATGAATTATTTGGTTTGACCTCTCAGTTGCGTCGTGCAGCGGTATCGGTGCCGACTAATATTGCAGAAGGTTATGGACGTACCACAGATGTTGAAATTGCCCGATTTATGGATATCTCTTTGGGCTCAGTCAATCAAATGGAGTACTTGCTGCTATTATGTATGGAGCTGAAATACATCACAAAAGATAGTTCTGATCAGATATTTCCAAAATTAGTCGAAATCAGGAAAATGCTGATCGCATTTGTTAAGACGCTCAGAAATTCCAAAAAGGCTGGGAGCTGGAAGCTGGAGGCTGGTAGCTAATGCTGTCTTTCAAACAAATCTCCGCTATCGTCCCAATCGCTTCTTCGCCGTTCTATCTTTGCGACGACCAGCGATTCGCCGCCAATTTCGACCGTATCACCACGGCATTTGCTTCGCAGTGGCCCAATTTCATTTTGGCGTACTCGTACAAGACCAACTACATCCCGTACCTGTGTAAAATCATCAAAGACAAAGGCGGCTGGGCCGAGGTGGTCAGCCGTTTGGAGTACGACTTGGCGATCAAGGTCGGCCAGTCGCCAGCGAAGATTATTTTCAATGGCCCCGTCAAATCCGAGGATGATATAGCCCTGGCCATCAATAACGGTTCAATCGTCAATGTCGATAGTATGGATGAACTTAATCGCATCGTCCAGCTTGCTCAGCAGAACCCCGACAAGCAAATCCCCATAGGTCTCCGCATCAATATGGGTCTAACCGATTCAGGCGGCGCCTCCCAAATCCAAAACCACCTCCCCGTCAGCCGCTTCGGAATAAGTCCTATTGAGCTGGCAGCTGGCAGCTGGAAGCTGGAAGCTAATTTAATGATTGTGAGTTTGCACGGCCACACCTCCACCGCTGGCCGCAGTCTTGCCTGTTATCAAACCATCGCCCAAACCTTATGCGGGATTGCCGAGACGTATTTCCCCGATACAGTGGAATACATCAACGTCGGCGGCGGCATCTTCGGCCATGTGCCGGAGTGTATGGGCTTTGGCGATGTGCCTGCCGTGGATCAATATGCCCGGACGATTGCGGATGTGCTGCATCAAAGCCCTTGGGCGGCGGCGAAAAAACCGGCTCTGGTCTTGGAGCCCGGCATTGCAATGGTTGCCGATGTATTGACTCTGATAACCAAAGTCGTCGCCGTTAAGACCATCAAAGACAAAACGCTCGTTACCGTCGATGGCAGTATTTTTCACGCCAAGCCCACGATGCACACCCGTAATCAGCCGTGGGAGTGTGTTGCAAAGGATGATGCGGGTCGCCCAGAATCGACCTTTAGTGTCGTCGGCTCAACCTGCATGGAAAAAGATTATCTGCTGACGGAGGTTGCCGGCCCGCTGCCGCAGGCGGGCGACTATATCGCCATCGGCCAGGCTGGAGCCTATTCGGTGGTGATGACTCCGCCGTTTATCCATCCCGCCCCGGCCATCGTCGTCCCCCACGGCGAAAACTTCAAACTCATCCGCTCCCGCCAGTCACTCGATGATATGTTCCGCAACTATAGCTTTTAATCCGTAGGATGGGCTTTAGCCCATGCTGTGACTGCGAAATCTGTGGTTCCTTTCTTGTATTTGTGGTTTTGAATTTGTTTAGAATTTAGTGCTTAAGATTTAGAATTTCCCTCTGTGTCCTCTGTGGCAAAAAATGGAAAATTGAAAATCGAAAATGGAAAATCCTTCTCCTCAGCTTAGAACAGTCCGCTCTGCCAATCTCCTCCTTCGCCCGCTCGATAAAGCTGCTTTGCCGCTGAAGGTCCAGTGGTACAATGACCCCGATGTCAGCAAGACCTTGATTCTGGACGAACCTCTGGAGCTGGAAAAGACGCTCCGGTGGTTTGATAAAATTCAAAATGATGCATCCCGCATCGACTGGCTGATTGAAGATAAAAATTCCAATCCGATAGGATTGATCAGTTTAGTCGGAATCGACGCCGACCAGAAATCCGCCGAAATTTTTATTGTCATCGGTGAAAAAGACTGCTGGGGCAAAGGCGTGATGATCGAAGCGGAAACAGCCGTAATTCGATGGGCATTTGATGTTTTAGGTCTTGAAAAAATCTGGGCCCACGCTCGAGCCGACAACATCGCCAGCATCATCACGATGAAAAAAATAGGCTTCAAGATGAACAACGCGTTGACTAAGGAGCAAATCATAAAAGGCCAAAAAGTGGATGTATTGCACTTTGACCTGCCGCGCGAAAATTTCAAAATCTCCATTTTGCCAATTGAAAATTGAAAATGGAAAATGCAAAATCTCTAAATCAGGTCATAGGCCGCTGCAAGAAACTTGTCTTAGACCCCCTTGTCCGTCGTCAATATCTTTTAGATATCCGCAAACAGGGGCGGTCGATTGTCGGCTGTTTTTCGAATTACATCCCGGAGGAAATTGTTGCGGCGGCAGGTTATCATCCGGCCAGAATCATTGGGATCTTTGGCGCCTCAAATGCGCTGTCTCGTTCTCTATTAAACCCCGTCTGTTCATTTGTCCAGGATGTCTTTTCTGCTGCCTGCACGGGCGAGTTTTCGTCGATGGATGTAGTTGTTTTTCCAAACTCCTGTGATTCGCTCAGAGTATTGCGGGACATCTGGGATTGCCAAATCAAAACCCCGACCGCCTGCGCTTTACTGCATCCGGTCCGCAACGACCGCGATTCGATTCTATATTTCGCCGATCAGCTTAGAAGCTTCGCCGCCCAATTGAGCCGGAAATCCGGCGTCGAAATCGCGGAATCCGCACTAAAAACAAGTATCGACCGGTATAATCAAACCCGCCAACTGCTTAGAAAGCTCTATGACCTGCGAAAAACCGGCGAATTCTTACTCAAAGGTTCGGATGCCGTTGCCCTGATGACCGCAGGTCTCGTTCTGGATCGTAATCAGTATAATGCGATGCTTCAGCAGGTAATCGAATTAGGTTCACACAAACAGTCCGGCGGCAATCGCCCCAAAAGAATGATGATTGTAGGCCCGCTGGTCGACCACTATCCCCTTCTGGAAAAAATCGAAGAATTCGGCGCCTGTTTGATTGTTGAGGACATTACCAACGGCGCCAGATATTGCGACCGGGATGTGGAACCCCAGGGCGATCTGTATGAAAATATCGCAGAAAGATATTTGTGTGCAAGTCCCAGCCCGACAATGAATGACACCACGCAGTTATATGAAGACTCCTTTAGAAGCAGAATCCGGGAGTTGAATCTGGACGGCGTGATTTTTATCAACCAGAAATTCTGTGAACCGCACGTCCATAATTATCTGGCTAAAATGGGTATTCTCAAACAAATGCGGATTAGCTGTCTGATGCTCGAGGTTGACCACGGCAAGCAGGATGTCCACGAACGCGATGCGTTAAGACTCGAATCGTTTATTGAAATGGCCGGAAATAATTAGGCGGGAGCCTTGCCCGTTTGGAGTACAGCCTTCAGGCTGGTAACTTTCCCGCCGCAGGCAATTCCACCTATCTGTTTCGAACAAAGAACTAAGAACTTTAATCTATGGAATCCAGCAAATCCATTCTCGCGAAAATCTTTACCGACTACTATCTTTCCGGCGCTCAGGCCAAAAAAGAAGGTTGTCCGGTTGCCTATATCTCTGCCTTTACGCCTGTGGAAATCCTAAGGGCGATGGGCATTGTCTGTCTGTATCCGGAAAGCTATGCCGTTGTTTGTGCCGCTTCCAATAAAAGCCGGGATATGATTCATTCCTCCTCGGTCGGCTCATTTGCACAGGATTTATGTTCGTATTCAATGATCTCGTTCGGGTCGGAAAATTATCCGAAGCTTCCCTATGGCGGCCTGCCCGAGCCGGATATGCTGATTTCGACCAACAACCAGTGCGGAACAACCAACCTGTGGTTTAGCCTGCTTGCTCAGAAAAAGAACATTCCTTTATTTACAATTGATTATCCTGCACCCGCTGGGGATTCCGATGCTCTCCGCTGTTACATCGCCCGGCAATACGAATCGCTGACTGCATTTGTCAAAAAGCACACCGCGCACGATATGGATTATAGCCAGTTAAGCCGCCAGGTTGCGTTCAGTCGTCAGGCATGTCAGTTGTGGGCCGATATCCATAGTCTCAATAAGAGTATCCCCGCACGGATCGGCGCAGACAAAATCGTCAATGCTCTATTTCCGATTGTCGCCGCACGCGGCACACAGGCTGCGTGTGATTATTATCAGGCCCTTCTCGGTGAACAATCCCAATCTGGCCCGGCTGGTTCGACTAAAGCGGTTCGGCTGCTCTGGCACGGCTATCCGATGTGGTTTCTTCCCGCCAAATTCCCCGGCGGTTTTGATGATCAGTTTCAACTTGTGCTCAATGACTATACCCTCTGGTGGAATCTGAACTACGGCTGCGATTCCAGCGACATTGACTCTCTGATAACGGCCTACAGCGGAACCTATCTGAATTGGTCTCTGGAAAGCAAGCTGTGCTGGGTTGATAAACTGATTCAGGATTATGCGCTTTCCGGCGTCGTGATCCATGCCAACCGAAGCTGTCGCCGGGCGCTGGCGGATATTATTCCGCTGCGCGCGAGGCTGTCTAAAAAGTCGATTCCATCGGTGGTGATCGAGTCCGACATGGCCAATCCCGATTTTTACGCTGAAGAGCAGGTCAAATTGCGTATCGAATCCCTTAAGGAAATGCTGTAGTTTTCTTAGCCCCATCGGGGCGAAATAAAATAGCCCAGGGCATCGCCCTGGGGAAGTATTCGAAAAACCTCGGAGCCCTGTAAGGGCGGCATAAAATAACGTTCGGAGTCCAGCATTTATGCTGAAAAATTACTACGGCATTCCTTCTTTAATTTACAATCTACAAGATCCAATCTACAATTTAAACACATGAATTACTATCTCGGTATAGATGCGGGGTCTTCGTATATTAAACTCGTCCTGATTGACGGGGATGAAAACATCGTCGGCAGGCACATTGTACCCCGCGGCGCCGACATCAACGCCTCCTGTCGTGAAGGTTACAGCAGGCTTCTCGAAAAATGCCGGCTTGACGAGTCGGCAGTCTGCGGCATCGTCGCCACAGGCTACGGAAGAAAGCAGGTCAGCTTTTGCGAGAAGGCGATTACGGAAATTACCGCTCTGGCAATCGGCGGATTCAGTATCGACTCGAATGCCGAAATAATCATTGATATCGGCGGTCAGGACAGCAAAATCATCGTGATGGATAGCGCCGGAAAGGTCATGGATTTTGCGATGAACCAGAAATGTTCCGCTGGTACAGGCAAATTTCTTGAGGTAACCTCTGCCTCGCTTGGGGTTACAGTCGATCAGATGGATGTCCTTTCGCAGAAGGCCGATGCGATTTTGAGTTTGTCTGCCACTTGCACTGTATTTGCAGAAACGGAAATTATCTCCCATATTGCCAAAGGTGAAAAAAAAGAAAACATTATCAAAGCTTTAATTGTTGCCGTAGCCAGTCAGATACAGGGACTTTTTGCCCAGGTCAGTCCCGGCAAAGACGGCAAAATCCTTTATACCGGCGGTGTGAGCCAAAATCAAACCTTGAAAAAAGAATTGTCCGTACGATTAAATCGCGACATTGTTGTACCGGAGCATCCCCAGCATATCGGCGCCTACGGCGCTGCATTATACTGGAAGCGGAATAAAGAAAATCAAACAACGCCATTTTAGAAAAAGGGAAAGTTTTTTCTCTCTGTGTTTCTCTGTGCCCTCTGTGGCGAAAAGTATTTTCAGGAGTTTTTTGTGAACGAATCACTCAACAACATGATCGATAACGCCCGCAAGTCCGCATCATGG
>CAZVXR010000305.1:0-1959 GCA_964630865.1 uncultured Pirellulales bacterium
GGTCTTTGCTGGACTCTTTGGCTCAGGGGGGCAAGGAGCAGCTGCAAAAAACGCTTCAATCTGCGGAAAAGCTGATGCAGCAGATTGATCCGGCAAAAGAATATCCGCTAGATTTTGTGGTTTTTCGGCTGACTGGTTCACGGCCACGGGTGGATATGTTTGGCCAGACGATCACCGGACAGCAATTGCTTGATGATTTGCGGATATGGCTTAATCGTGCGGCCAGTCCGCTGGTTGCCCCGGCTCAGCAGCAGTCCGAACCGATTTATACGGTTTCCCAGCTTGCCCAGCGGTATTCGGTTTCGACAAAAACGATTCGTCGCTGGCAAAAACGCGGACTGGTTGGACGGACCTATCTTTTCCCGGACGGCAAACAACGCCTCGGGTTTGCTGCCTCGTCGCTGGAGCAGTTTGAGTCACGGAATTCGCTCTTGGTAGCACAAGCCAGGCAATTTACGCTGTTGTCAAAAGCCGAAAAACAGGGGATTGTTGATGCTTTTGAGGAAATCGCCCGGCAAAATCCAAATTTGTCGCGAAACCAGATTATCCAGAAGCTCATCTTTCAAACCGGACGTGTCCGGGAGACGATCCGGTATATCCTGGCTGATTATGAACAGAATCGCTCAGATCTGCTGCTTGGGGCGCCAACTCGAAAACGTCTGACGACTCAGGATGCGGTAACGCTTTTTACGCTTTATCGTGAGGGTACGAAAATCAGTGTGTTATCCCGCCAATTCGGCAGAACACAGGCCGCGATTCAAAGGACGATTGCTCAGCGGTGGGTCAAAGAGCTGCTGTCGAAAAAGTGTGAATTTATACCCAGCGCCGAATTCGAATTAACGGGGGCAGAAAAAGACATTTTGCAGGAACCGCTTGAGCTGCCGGAGACAAAAGATAAAGGCGCTGTCCTATCCCGTCCGCTGGAACAAACCTTGTTTCGCCGCTATAATTATGTCAAGTTTCTGGCCCATTCACTGCAGATGACATTGCAGTCGGGCCGCGCGAAAATCAAAATGCTCAAAAGAATAGACGCTCTGTTTAATGAGGCGGAAAAGATTAAACAGCATCTGGTCGAAATGAATATGTCGCTGGTAGCCGGCATCGCCGGAAAGCATCTCAAAGCCGGCGCTGCGCTGTCGGAATTGGTCAGCGAAGGCGCGGTATCGATGATGCGTGCTGTCGAAAAATTTGATTACACGCGCGGATACCGATTCAGTACTTATGCCAGTTGGGTAATTGCCAAGGACTTCGCCCGCAAGCTGCCCGTTGAGGCGGCACGTCTGGATCGGTTGACGGCATCGGACTTTTCCGACATCAGCGATGATATGCGGTCGGAGCTGCTGGCCGATGCCGGCGTATTGGAGAAAGCCCGTCAGGATTTGCGGCAGGTGATTGATAATACCCTGGATGAGCGGGAACGATTTGTAGTCTTAAACCATTTCGCCCTCGATACCGGCGTGATCAAAAAGAAACCCAAAACGCTCAAGCAAATTGGCGACGACCTGGGGTTTAGCAAAGAACGCATCCGTCAGATTGAGCTGCAAGCGCTTCAGAAACTCCGCCACAGCCTCAGTCCTGAGCAATTTGATTTGCTGACGGGTTAGGAAGTGTGTCCGTTGCGTTTTTCTATGGCGTCCAGAATCCGCAATTCGGTTTGCTTGAGTTCTTCTAAAATAGAAATCATACTGATTTTGGTATGATACCATAATTTCATTAATATGGTGGTTTCAAAGCCGACGATAGCCATAAATAAAGCGATTAATTTGTCTTGGTCGGCATTGCCTTGCACTCCCCCTATCCCGGCAAGGGTCATCAGAACCGCAATTCCAAGGAAAATATAAAAATATATTTTTATAGTTTTCCTTTTTTTCTCAAATATTGTTGCGGTTTCATTTTTCTTTTTTTCTGAGGTGAATTCTTCCAATTGTTTTTTCATACCCAATAGTTCGCCTATTTTTT
>CAZVXR010000306.1:0-5335 GCA_964630865.1 uncultured Pirellulales bacterium
AGCAGTTCGTCAACATAGGTAATCTGCGGAATACCGAGCTTTTCAGCACACTGTGGGCCAACCTGAGCCGTATCACCGTCAATGGCCTGACGTCCGCACAGAACGATATCCGGATTGAGCTTTTTAACGCCGCAGGACAAAATATAGCTGGTTGCCAGAGTATCGCTGGCGGCACAGCGACGGTCGGTGATTAAGACCGCCCTGTCGGCTCCGCGAAACAGCCCCTGCCGCAACACTTCCGCCGCGGCCGGAAGACCCATCGTCATCACAGTTACCGAACCGCCAAATTTATCCTTAATCTGCAATGCCAACTCAAGAGCGTTAAGATCTTCCGGATTAAAAACCGCCGGAAGCGCAGCACGGTTGACCGTGCCGTCTTCATTCATCGCCTGACCCGTAATCCGTTTGGTATCAGGCACTTGCTTAACCAATACTACACAATTATATGCCACGTAAAACCTCCGTAGTTCACATTTAGTTTCACTTTTCACAAAAATAAGACCGCATAGTCTATCGGAACAAGGCCGTTTGTCAAGAAAAAGATAAGCGGTAATGACAAAAATCAATAACTGGTCATATTGAATCGACTACAGCCTGAATCTTGCGACATTACAAAAAAAAGAGCCGTATCAAACGGCTCCATTGGAATACTTCATTCTTTTAAGCAGTAGGCTTATTCGGCTCGGCGGGCTGGTTGGGATCAACCTTGACTGGAGCGGAAACATCTTCAATCAACTCCTCGAGCGACTTAGTCAAATCCTTGGCCTTGTTATCTGAAATAATATAAAGCCAGTTAGCCGTCTTTTTGGCGAAAGCCTCCACTGTGTCGCGAGCCAGCAGTTTGGCTTCTTTTTCTTTAAGCTGTTCCTGCGACTCGACTTCCTTTTCTTTCATCACCGCGGTTTTATCGGTAAATTCAGCCGTGATATCCAGATATGTCTTGCCCTCTTTTCGGGCCAATTTGAGCGTATAAACCGTCGAATCATTCAGTTTGCAGATGTAGCTGCGGTCAAATTGGAGTACTTCGACCTTTTCTTTGGAAGCGACATCCTCAAAGGTTAGTCCGCTCAGCGCCGTAAAGACAGTGCGGTAATCGGTCGCCTTAAATTGTTTGCCCGCAGGCATCTCGGCCAGCGTTATAAACTCGCCATCCTTTTCGCTTTTGAGCGTATAGGCGACATTATTCGGGTCGGTAACAGCAACCTCGACTATCTTTTTGACATCCGCCTGCACAAGCTGAGTATCAATATAGTTCATCGGCTGGCTGTTTATCCGGGGGGATTGCAAAATCAAGTAAGTCCTGTCATCCGAAATCAGACGGGCAAAGGTATTCTGTGAGTCCGGACTGCTTGGGGATACAATAACACCCGTCAGGGGTTTCTCCGCCGCATCATAAAAGGTAATGATGTTCCTGGCGGTCTCTTCGCTGACGCCCAGGTCGGCGTGATTCGCCTTATCGGCGGTACGCCGCTCGGCAGTACGAATATCCATACAGTCATTGACCAATTCATTGACCTTTCTTAGGCTCGCCGGATAGTTATCCTTTTCGACAACGAAAAAACGGTTGTCTTTCTTAATAAGAGTAACTTTCTGCGTCCCTTTTTCGCCACTGACGGCAATTTTGCTGACCGCATCGACATCGAAACCGCCGACTAAGGGACCGATGACCAGATTGGTTTCCGGGCCGATTTCGCCAAGACGACTAATCACCATCGCCGCTGCCGCAGCAAGTACCGCTATTATTCCCAAGGTTACCAGTTTTTTATCGCTCATTGTGTTTCTCCTGTTTCCATACAAGACAGATTTTGTTAAGCATCGCTGGCATGACTGACATAATGACGACGCATAAAGCTGCGGCGCAAGCCGAGGACGATAGCGATCAGCAGAATAATCGCAGGTCCCGGCAAAGTACAGTAACTCTTAAGCTTATTGCCCAGCGCCTCGATATTTTTGACTTTTTGCATCTTGACGTCCCGCAGTTCTTTTTCCTTTCCGCGAAGCTTCAGTTCAATCGTCCGCTTTTCGTCCAGAATAGTCTTGCTGATCATTTCATCTTCTTTCTTGTCCAGCGAGGCCAGCTTCTGATTAAGTTCCTGCTCGAAGACCTTGATTTGAGCCATAATTTCAGACTCTTTGTCTGCGGTCTCTTTTTCAGCATTACTTTCGATTTTATCCACTTTTGCGAACGGGCGGCTGTACTGACCGCGAGAACGCACCGCCATCAGCGCCGTCGAACCGGACAATTCATCAATCATATTCAGCAGAAGATTGCTGTTGTCGGCAACAACGGTCATGCCAAACGGCGTCTGCTGGTATGCCGCAAAATCACTAATCATATCCACATCGGCAAAGACCACAACCACGCAATCGCCTTTAGCTTCGGTGAGCCCTGTCAGCATTTTGGGAACCGTCGTTTCTATCTTTTCGCCGGGCTTATTCGGATCAGGCCTCTCAGTCTTTTCTTCGACCTGTGCGCCATCGGGAAATGCGGACTTAAATTTGCCGGTAATTTCATACCCCATCACCACCGGCGAGGAGCCATCCCGAAAATCCCGCAAAAATGTCGCGTAATCCGGATTCATCAGTTCATAAATGCCGCCAACGCTCCAGGTGTTACCTTTATCGGTGGTTGAAAGCAGCGCAGTGTACTTGAATTTCGATGCGGGACTATTGGGATCTGTGCTGATTTTTTTCAGCGATCCCGGAAACATCGTATTGATTTCATTCAGCATCGCGGTCGCAGGCGACTCGGAGCCGAAACATTTGCCCTCGGATGATAGCTTCATAATGCCCAGAATCTTCATCGGTCGATCATCCCGCCGCAGAGCGCCTGTAACCGCCAAAACACGGTCGCCGGCGAAGGTCATTGCGGGCATTTCAAGCCCCCACGCCTTAAGCAGCGTCTCCAGATTGGACGCGGTATTGGGCATTTGCCCCATCTGCATCTGTTGCGGATCGGGACGGTCGGCCACGCTATGCGGATCGACAAAAACAATGGTCCGTCCGCCCTGAAGAACGTATTGGTCAATAGCGAACTGTGTTTTTTTCGACAGGTCTTTCGGATGAATCACCAGCAGCATATCGATACCGGAAATTGAATTCGTATCGGCGGGGATGGAGGAGACCTCATATTTTTCTTTAAGCTGCTGAACAATGCCCCACGCGGGCTTAGGCTGCTGGCCCTGCATCCGCATCATATAGGCCATATAACCGGACGCATCATCGCCCATCACCGGCAGCGAACTTAAAATGCCGATTTTGGATTTCTGCCGGGTCATTGCGAAATCGATCAAACTGCTGATATCATATTCGACAAAGCTCTGCCGGTCGGGGCTGAAAAAATCGATGGTTTTGGTAACGCCGAATTCGGTCTGTACCACCAGCCCAAAGAAAAACTTCTCTTCCTGGCTGATATTGAACTGCTTGAGGTTGTAACGGATACCGGCCATTTCCTCTTCAGAATACGGACGGGGGTCAATCACCTCAAGCTTAACCATCCCTTTAGCCTGATTGGCATACTCTTCGAGCAAAGCACGGACAAAGGTGTAATAATTGGTATAGAAACGAATTTGATCCGGCGCCTTCATCGAGGCGGTTTTGCTGTAAAACAGCTTGATGGTAACCGGCTGTTTAAGACCGGTCAATATCTGCCTGGTGCCGTCCGACAGCGTATAGAGTTTGCGGTCGGTAATATCGATACGCATCGACTTGCCGACCTGGTGAATGATGCTGACCGCGGAAACCGCGATTGCCGCAATGAACACCATCGCCAGAATAATTTTCATTGTACGATTCATCAGGCAGCCTTCCTTTCTTCAAGAATGATTCCACACGCGCCGATCCAGGCGACAATCAGAACCACAAAGTACGCAATGTCCTTAAATTCGATCACGCCTTTGAGAATGGAATCAAAATGGGTTTGAATGCTAAGGCTTTCGATCACCGTAACCGCATTGAGCGGCAAAATCGAGGCCAGATAATTAACCGTCGAGGGCATCCCGGCATAGACCAAAATCCCACACGCGACCACCGAAAGAATAAAACTAATGACCTGATTTTTGGTCATCGCAGAGAAAAATGAACTAATCGCCAAAAACGACCCTGCCAGCAGGTATGACCCCAGATAGCCGGTAACAATCAGCCCCGTATCCGGCTGCCCCAGATAATAAACCGTCGCAGGTATCGGAAACGTCAGCAGCAATGCAATCCCCAAAAACGCCCATGCGGCAAAGAACTTGCCCAGTACGGCCTGTGGAACTGTAATCGGCAGCGTCAGGAGCATTTCTATCGAACCGCTCTTGCGCTCTTCCGACCATAGCCGCATCCCCACTGAGGGCACCATAAAAATAAACAGTAGCGGAAGATTCTCAAAAAACAGCCTTAGCTCAGCTTGACGAATTTCAAAAAAGCCATCCTTAAATGGCAAATACCCCGCGAAAAAGAGGAATATCACCAAAAACACGTAGGCTACCGGCGTAGCAAAATAGCCTTTTAATTCTCGTTTAAATACGGATAGAAAACCGTTCATCGCTTTGTCTCCTTTACATTAATCGCAGCTTTTTACGCGGTCTTTTTCGACAGGGTTATCTTGCGGAACACATCGTCCAGGCTGCACTTGTGCTGTTCGACTAAGGCTTTCGGCGTGGAATCTACCAGAATTTTGCCGCGAGCGATAATAATGCTGCGAGTGCAGATCTGCTCGACTTCTTCAAGAATGTGCGTTGAGATGATGATACACTTGTCCTTGGCCATGCTATTGATCAGCTTGCGAACTTCGTGCTTTTGATTGGGATCAAGGCCGTCGGTCGGCTCATCCATAATTAGTACCTGCGGGTCGTGGATAATCGCCTGCGCCAATCCCACACGGCGGCGATACCCCTTCGACAGCGTCTCGATGGTCTGGTGATAGACCGACTCAATCGAGCACAGCGGCACAACCTTATCCAACGCTTTCTTGCGGGCGTTACCGTGTATCTGCCGAGCATCGCACACAAAATTCAAAAATCCGCCGACGGTCATTTCGTTATAGCACGGAGCATTTTCAGCTAAGTACCCCAGACACGTGCGAACGCCAATAGGGTCTTGGATAATATCATGGCCGCAAATCGTCGCCGTCCCGCTGTCAGGGGCAAGAAAACATGCCAGCATCTTCATCGCAGTGCTTTTGCCGGCGCCATTAGGCCCCAAAAATCCCAGCACATCGCCCTTCTGTACCTTAAACGAAATATCGTCCACAGCAATAACCGGGCCAAAACTCCGTCGTAAATGATTCACATCAATCATGTTACTGTCTCCTATGCTTCAACCAGAACAATTCCTTATTAAAAAAAGAATT
>CAZVXR010000307.1:0-1665 GCA_964630865.1 uncultured Pirellulales bacterium
CCGTTTTTCGCGACCGGGATCCGATCCCATCCCACCGCAATATGTCATGGCAAAATATCCTTGACATACAAGACGCCTCTCCATATCCTCGACGCGCGCAAAAGCCAGATCTTATCCATGAAGAAAACGATAAAGGAAACCAGCGTCACGAGGTACAGTGGATTATATGATTACCCTAAAAAACAAACGACTTAAAGCCGCCTGTTTCACACTTGGAGGCATGAGTTCCTTCGCGGTGTCGTTCTACTTTTTTTACTTCTATTTTTTTATGCGGGACCAGTTCGGTTTCAGCAGCAAGGACAATCTCGCCCTCGCTGCGTTAAACGGTTTCATTTATATTTTTGCCTCATGGCAGGCCGGGCGGTTCGCACAACGGCGTGGCTATTTCAAAACGCTCAAGATCGGATTTATTCTAATACTTCTTGCGTTGGCAATCGGCTCGCAACTCGCCAAACTCCATTCCGCAGTCGGCTTGGTGCTGGCCACCATAATGCTCACCAGCGGCACGTGTTTCCTCTGGCCGGCGATTGAAGCGCTCGTTAGCGAAGGTGAAGACGCGGCGGGTTTGTCGCGCGCGGTCGGCACCTACAACGTCGTTTGGGCCGGAACACAGGCACTGGCCCTTTTTGGCGGTGGCATGTTTGTGGAAAAATTCGGGTTCGAAACTATTTTCTTTCTGCCCATCACACTTTTAACCACCCAACTCGCCCTGACTTTCTGGATGGAAAATTACGCGAACGACCTGGTACGCGCGGCCGGCAATGAATCCGCACCCGCGCCGATTCCCGACCCGCATCGGCCTTCGCCCGCCAAAACCCAGGGATTTCTCTACATGGGGTGGCTCGCGAACCCGTTGGCCTACATTGCCATCAACACATTCATTCCCATGCTGCCCACAGTGGCCGAGCGATTCCACCTCTCGCCCATGTTTGCGGGATTTGCCTGTTCGTTGTGGTGTTTCTCGCGGCTGGGCACATTCATCGCTTTATGGCTCTGGACGGACTGGCATTATCGGTTTCGCTGGCTGGTGACAGCATGCTCGTTGCTTGTCGTTTCGTTCGCCGTGATTCTCATCGTACCGAGTCTGGCCGTGCTGCTCATGGCGCAAATCTTTTTCGGCGGCGCCATCGGGCTGATTTATTATTCGTCGCTGTTTTACTCGATGGACGTTGGCGAAGCCAAAGGCGAACATGGCGGCATCCACGAGGCCGCAATCGGCGTGGGCAACTGCATCGGCCCTGCGGTCGGCGCGGCATCGGTTCATTTTTTGCCGCAACACGCCAACAGCGGCGCCATCGCCGTCAGCGCGCTGCTGCTGTGCGGCCTCTGTGGATTGCTGACCATTTGGAAAACGTCGCGATGAAGGCTTGAACCAACAAGACGCAAAGTTTTTAGGATGGTTATATAGCCGAGACGACCGGCGTTATCCGATACTGATCGTATCGATTACTACTCCGGCAACAATATATGTCAAAGCCGTCATTCCCGCCCCGTATCATGTACGGGGTAAACTCCAGCGGGAATCCAAAACTGGACTGGATGCCTGATCAAAGCCTGCCCCGGACTCGATCCGGGGTCCGGCATGACAATTGATATGTTGTACTTGCCGGAGTAATAACTTTGATGGAAAGCCGCTTTTTTTGGAAATCCCCGGCATCCTCCCCT
>CAZVXR010000308.1:0-8907 GCA_964630865.1 uncultured Pirellulales bacterium
TGCAGGCAATCGCCAACGCAGGGGTGTTAGATATAACCTATAAGACTTACAGCTTTGGACCTATGGTAACTGATTTGGCATATCCGGGCGGAGTCAAGATTAACTATAGCGATCCCTATGCCGGCTGGGCGTACTTCAATAGCTTCAACGGTGAAAGCTGGAATAGTTCGTGGGTTGGCGCTGGCGGCAGAACGCTGGCGAATGGTGCGTGGGATAGCTGGGTCTGGACGGATTGGGCTCCGGATTACTCTGCTTCGCGTCAGCCGGGCAGCCTGCCGGTTCCAGAGCCTGCGACGATGGTGATGCTGGGCCTCGGAATGGTTTTGGCCGTGCGTAAGAAATAAAGAATATTTTGTATGGGTGGGCTTAATCGGCCCATCCATATAGTTTTGGAATTTAAAGCGAATGAAACGTGTTGCTGTCATCTTAATCAGTTGTTTTGCCGGTGCAGTGTCGGCATCGGAGTTTGCTTCCACGCTGATTTATTCATCCGGTACATTGGGTGGATACCCTTACAATGATCCTTGTGCCGTGTTAGGAACGCCTACGAGTTGGGTTAAAGTTGGATTCGATTCGATGGCTTGCTCACTGGTTCATGGGGCTTGGAATGTTACGCCGGACAATAAGCTGACCGTGGTTACCCTTGGCGCAGGCGGAGTTATTATTGTTGGTTTCGATCACCCTGTGCTGGATGATCCGGCGAATTCCTACGGAATCGACTTGATTGTGTTCGGAAATGCTTTCTTTGCCCACAATTCGGACGGTTATATAGGCCCTACAACGGATATGGATACCGTGGCGCTGTCAGATTCCGGCGGGGTGTCTGATGAACCGGTTAAAGTCGAGGTTGCTGCGGTTCTAAATCCTGCAAATCCCAATGATCCGAATTACTGGTTTCCATTTACATATCTCCCCGCCGATGGAATGTATCCGACGAATCGATTTGCGTGGGATAGTGTCAATCATCAATGGGGTCAGTCGCTCAATCCGCTCAAGCCGGTCAATCCGATGTTGAAAAGTTCGGATTTTGCAAATCTGACATTCCCGCAGGCGGTGGCATTATATGATGGCTCTGCGGGCGGAACGGGGTACGATTTGCAGTGGCTTCGGTCGGAGGATTATCAGCGGCTGCCGATTGACCCTCAGACGGGTAAGCGGTGGATTCAATATGTCCGGTTCACCTCATCTTTTGAAGGTGAAATTGATGCGGTGTCGGATGTCGCTCCGGCGAATGTTCCGGCTTTTCCACGGGGCGATTTGAATTATGATTATCGCGTGAATTTACAGGATTTGATGATTTTTTCGCAAAATTGGCTGAGTTGTACGTCGAATTGTCAGTAGATGTTTTGTGTCGCCCCTCTGGGGCTTGACTAAAACGCAGCGTCTTTTCCGGGGGTTGTCACCCCCGGCTATGATAGGACGACCCCTCCGGGGTCTAAAAAGAGATGCAATTAGGTGTTAAATTGAAGACTAAAGCGTTCACATTGATAGAATTGTTGGTCGTCATTGCGATTATCGCAATGCTGATGGCGGTTTTGGTTCCCTCGCTTGCCCGAGCCAAAGAGCAGGGACGCGAGGTGTATTGCCAAAGCAATCTGCGGCAAATGCACATTGCAGCGATGGTCTATGCGGAAAGCCAGCGTGGGTATTATCCGATATCACAGCACACGGTGTCTACCGCGACAGAAATAACGCAATTTTGCTGGGATTTTACCACGCGGCAGTTTAGCAGTGGTGTAACAAAAACTTCGCCGGGGATTTTGTGGCAGGGGGATACAATCGACAAAATTCAGCAATGTCCATCTTTTAGAGGCAGTTCCAACACCATGTCCGACCCTTATACAGGTTATAATTATAACACCAGTTTTATTGGTCATGGACAGAATGAGTCGATTCTACAATCGTCGCGCACGCAGGATGTGCGACGACCGAGTGGTTGCGTTTTATTCGGTGATGGCGAGACGATCATGGGAGCTAATAAGTATATGCGAAGTCCACTTCGAAGCGATTCTGATGGTTTTTCCGGACGGTGGAGCGGAACACAGGGTTTTAGACATTCTCTCAGCACCAATCTGGTATGGTGTGATGGCAGTGCCGCATCCAAAGATCAAGTTTTTACAGGCGATAAGACAGGCCAAACTCGGGAGAAACTCGAATCCTATAATCGGAAGCATCCCCGCAGTCCGATCGGTTTTATCTCCGCCGACAACAGCGCTTACGATTTACGTTAATTTTTTCTTTTCAACTCCAAAGCAATTCTATACAATCCTGATGTGGACAGGGAACGGTTTCAATCAGGCATTCGCAAAGTAACCCAGCCCTTTCGAGGGCTTTGGCGGATGGCGTGTCAGGGGGTCTGGCCGGCGGTGTGTCGGCTATGTTCTACGGCGATTTCCGAAGACAACGCCGGGCTGTGTCAGGCGTGCTGGCAGGAGCTTTCCAGTGCCATTGGGCATGATTATTGCCGGCGCTGCGGCAGGCAGGTCAGCCGCTACGGCATCGTCGCTAATCGCTGCGGTGGTTGCTTAGACGAGGAATTGCCTTACGAGGGTCTGTGCCGGGTTGGATTTTATGATGGGGCGTTGAAACGGCTTATTTTGGATTTGAAATTTCGTGATCAGGTCGAGCATATCGATTATCTTGCTCCGATGTTTCGACAGGCGTTTGAAACGGCAGGGTTTGATCAGAAAACCGACTTGCTTGTGCCGGTTCCACTGCACTGGCGCCGCCGGCTGCAGCGAGGGTTCAATCAATCTTTTATGCTGGCACAGCAATTAAGCAATAGCCAAGTTCGTATTTCTACAGACCTGATCCGACATCGCTATACCTGTCATCAATGGCAGTTAGAAAACGACTCCCAACGCAAAAATAATGTTAAGGGGGCGTTTGCCGTTCGCAAGGGGCATCCTTTTGAGAATAAAACCATTTGCCTGATCGATGATATTACTACCAGCGGGGCAACCTTAAAAGAGTGTGCGGCAACCTTGCGGGAAGCTGGAGCGAGGGCGGTTGTTGCGGCGGTTGTCGCCGTTGCCGAAAAAACAGCATAAAAAAGACACGCAATGGTTTGTTTTATTGTACATTTGACGGCTTCGTCCGATAAGGGTATAATACGCGGAAATAGTCTTTTTTCTTGCGATATTTACGGAATCTATGGCGTTACGCTCATTTGGGCGTACAAAACGATACGTATCCGTTGAATACAGGTTTTGCGAAAGGGGGGCTTTATGGCCTTGCTGAAGTATCTGGATTCGAAGAAAATTCGCTATGAAATAACGAAACACCGGCCGGCATTTACCGCGCAGCAAATGGCTGCAGAGGAGCATGTTCCGGGGATACAAGTGGCCAAACCAGTACTGATAAAGGCCGACGGCAAGTATTATTTATGCGTGTTGCCGGCGTGCCATAAGATTGTTTTTGCGGCATTGGAACAGTATATTCGGGTTGACGAGGTGCGGCTGGCTGATGAGCGCGAAATGGCCGAAGTCTTCGGCGACTGCGAACTGGGGGCAGAGCCGCCGTTTGGGCATCTGTATGGGATTGAGACGCTGATGGAAGAAACGTTGGAAAAGGACACATTTATCACGTTTCAGGCCGAAACCCATGAACATGCCGTCCGAATGCGGCTAAGCGATTACAAAAAACTGGCGCGCCCCCGGGTTATGAGTTTTAGTTATCACGAATGAAGATTAAGCCGATGTAGCAGACAGGTAGATTGTCTGGATATTTTCTCAGGAGTACTGAATGGTCAGCAGGGAGTTTATTTGCATTATCGTAGGTCTTGGGCTTGCGTCAGGTCTTGCCTTGGCGGCAGAATCTCCGCAGCCGGGCGATATCGTTGCTCCGATCGCGGCGGAGTCATTTAGCAGGCTTGGTATCGAAATAGTGTCATCGAATCCAGAGAATGTGGATGCCGCGATGGCATTTCTGCAGGCCGGGATGCTGCTCGATAAGCAATCTGGAACCGGGTATGAGCAATTTCTGCGCGGCGCCGGACGCACTTGCCAGGGGCAGCAGAACTATCGGGAGGTTATCCTGCAAACACTCAAACAGTATCTGGATTACAAAGCCGATCTGGATATTGCGTCTCAATCGCTGGCTTGCATGATTGATCAGGTTAATTCGCGACAAGAGCGAGAGGCCATTTTGATGCGGCTGCTGTCGCCGTTTGCTTCGGCAAATCCGATATTCGGTTCCGATATTGCTGTGCAGTTGGGCTTATATGCCGTGGAAAGGGCGGATATTGCCAGCGCTGTCAAGCAGTTTGAGTATGCGGTGCAGCTAAATCCCTACCATGTTTTGGCTCAGGCTAAGCTGATGGAGCTTCGTCGTTCTCAGACGGCCAATGGTGAATGGACAGAGAAACTCAACTGGCTTCGGTTGAAGTTAGCTGTTAACCCTATGGACTTGCAGGCGGCAGTTGAATTTGGTCAGGCGGCGTACCAGGCAGGGTTGTATCAACCTGCCGTCAATGCGTTTGAATATGCTTCAAATTTATATGAGTTTATTCACCCAGGCGCGGTAATGCATGAAGAAATCGCTATCGGCTGGGCGGAAAGCTGTTATTTTAGTTCCCCGCACGTCTCACGGTGTCAGGCGATTGCCGACAAGCTGCGCCAGGCGGGTGTTTTCAATTTGGAGGTGGAAGTCGTTGCGGCTTTGGCTGCGGAAACGGCGGGCAATTCGGAATTGAAGAACAAAATCCTGTCTGAGGCAGCCAGTAAGGCCGAAAGCCAATTCGAGACCAATCAACCGACAATGTCGGCGCATCAGTTAGGGTTGTTTTACTGTTTTGCCGCCGAATCGTCGGAAAAGGCGCTTGCCTGGTGCAATGCGGCGTATAAGCAAGACCCGAATGCCGCAGGATGCAAATCTCTGATGGCGTATGCGTTTTGGCTTAATCAGCAGGAGGAATTAGCGGAAGAATACGCCTCGCCATTGGCGGAAAATGATCCCGTAGCGATGCTGACTTTGGCGCAAATCCTGATAAAAAAAGATCAAAAGCAAAAGGCGGCCGAGTTGCTGAACAAGGCAGCCAGCCGTTATTTGTCATTGCCGATAGCTCTGAAAGTCAAAGACCTGCGTAAGCAACTTGGGATTGAAGGTATTTCGGAGGTCTCCCCGGAACTGATACAGCAGGCCCTTGCAGCCCGATGGGGCGAAAAAGTTATTCCCTCGTTTGCGACACCGGATAAGCTGTTTAAGGTAAAGCTGAAATTTGAGGGCGAAGAATTTTTCTATGGCAATGAATTAGACGCGTGGCTTGTGGTGGAAAATACCAGCGTCATTCCGCTGATTATTGGTCCGCAAAGTCTGGTCACGGGTCATTATCGTGTGGATGCGGAGATTCGCGGCGATATTGTGATGAAGGCGCCTCAGCTTCTCGAAAAGACATTTCGTCCGGGTAAAGTGCTTCTGCCGGGCGAAGCGATCGCGACACGCCTGAATTTGAATACGGGGTCGCTGGCCAAAGCGCTGTTTTCTTATCCTCAGGCCGCAATGACAATCGATTTTAAGCTTTATCTTGACCCTGTTTCAGATACAGATGGTTCATTGAAAAGCGGTATCCCTGGGCAGGGTGTTATTCAATCGACGGTGCGTCGCAAAAAGGTGGAATTGACGCGCGAATTTTTGGTCCAGCGTTTGGATTCCTTAGCCAAAGGTCAGGAAGGACAAAAGCTCCGTGCCGCAGAGTTATTTGCAGGTCTTTATGCCGAGCAGTTGGAAAACAACGCAGGGCGGGTTCCCTATAAGCACATTTTTGTAGAGTCGGCATTGCTGACAGATTCTATCAGGCGGTCGATTTTGGATGAGAACTGGAAAGTACAGGTCCACATTCTAACGCTTCTGGCTCGATATTCAGTTAATTTAGACTATACAATGACCGAATCTGTGTCGGATGCCTTAAATCATGAAAAATGGCCGGAGCGAATGATTGCGATGTGGCTTCTTGGGCAGCAGCAAAAAGCGACATTTCAGCCTGTTTTAGACTGGAAAGCCGAGTACGATCCGTTTTTGTTGATGCGGCAGTTGGCTGTGGCTATGGGCGGAAAACCCAAGGCAGCCGAGCAATCCGCCACGGTTTCCGAGCTGAAACCCTAAGCCACATTTGGGCGGGGGTTGATAATTTCAAAAAAACACAAAAATTTTTTAAAATTATGTTGAGTCTTGCGGGTATTTTTTGTAAATTCTCCCCCTTATGCTTATGCGTTTAATTTTATTTAGAAAGGGATAAAAGATGCCGGCAAAAGTAGAGAAAGAAACCTGTACCGGTTGCGAGTCATGCTTGGAGTGTTGCCCGAGCGAAGCAATTGCAATGAAAAGCGGCAAGGCTTGTGTGGATACCGATAAGTGCGTCGATTGCGGCGTTTGTGTCGATGAATGCCCGGTTGAGGCAATCAGTATGGAATAAGTCAATTCGGGGGCGTAACGCCTCCGTTTGGCGTTGACTTTACAGGTCAATGCCCCCATCGTCTAGAGGCCTAGGACACCGGGTTTTCATCCCGGCGACAGGGGTTCGAATCCCCTTGGGGGTAGTTAACAGGACAGTTCGCGTTTTTGGCTATTATCGCGAACGGTAACCTGTATTCTGCACAAGTGACTTGCCCCCCGAAATTTGATCCAAGTTGAGTGAGAGGATAGCCGACAGAAGTGGTCTGGATAGCCCCGTTTTCTTGAAAGTTTATCGGACGATGGTTGCTGCCAATAAATCTCTTGATCGTTCCATTTAAACTAAAGACTTACACACCTACTATGATGGGCTTTTTTATGGATACAAAAACAAGTTATTGTGGAGATTAAAAGGCCGCTTTAGGTTCCTTTTTCGGAGGGGACCACCTCGAATAAGCACTTACACCTTTCTGCGATATACCCCCCCCCAATTTCTGCTGACTGCAAACGATGTCCAGGCGAATTTGTTTGAAGCTGTTGGTAATGTGTTATGATTTTTTTATTTTTGTAATAAATTAAGGATTGATTTTCCCTGAAATTATATATATATAATTAGCAGCAGGGATATTCTGGCACAATATTAATTTCCAACAGGTAGGGATTTTTGTTTTGCCGATGACAACCCGATTTTGCGTCGGCGATTGTAAGGAAAACGATGATTTTTTAGTAGGAGAAGGCTCAGATGGAAACACCAAGCAAGTTTGGCAAACCCATTGTGTATCTTGTATCATGTCTACTTATTATTTCCTCTTTGGCGACGGGGTATCAACTGGGCGATATTCAGTGGAAGTCCGCCGCGTTTCTTTCGGGCGGTAGTTCCCGGCAGGCAGTCGTTGCGGCAGACAAAACGGTGACGAGTAATGGCCGTCATTTTATTCTTCAATTTAACGTTCTGCCATCCGCCGAGCAACAGCATACACTTGCAGAGCAGAACGTTTATCTGCAGCGGTACCTTGGCAGCAATGCCTATTTTGCCAGTACTGTGGGGGATGTTGATATGTCCACAGTTTTTGTGGAAAGTCTTTCATTTGTTACATCGCCTATTCAGACCAACTGCAAGATCCATCCGAAATTATTAAGCGATGAATTTCCAGCCTATTCTCTTTTTCCCTCGGACGCGGTTGCGGCAATATCCAACAGTGCTTCAGGGATGCTCTGTGATGAAATGGATTCTGCGATTGATTTAGTAGCTCTTTATGTGATATTTCATCCTGATGTGGAGTTGTATGCAGAAGGCAGCGATATTATCGAATTTCACGGTGGTCAGATTCGCAGCTATATGGAAAGCATCAACGGGGCTGTGGTATGGATTCCCCTGGACAATCTGTATGATGTTGCAAGTGAGGATGGGGTACAGTGGATGGAGCCGCCTTTGCCTCCGCTGGGAACAAACAATGATTCCAATCGAAGCATTACACAGACGAATGATGTCCAGGCCGCCCCTTATAATCTGAACGGCACGGGAATCAATGTGCTGGTTTATGACGGAGGGACTGCCTATCCCAGCCACACCGATTTTGGCGGACGGGTATTCGCACGGGACGGTTCCGGGGTGGTAAATCATTCGACGCATGTTTCCGGCACAATCGGAGGCAACGGTTCAGCCAGTGGCGGGACATATCGAGGGATGGCCCCGAATGTGACTATCCAATCTTATGGTTTTGAATATGACGGTACGGGACAGTTTTTATATACCAATCCCGGTGATATCGAGATTGACTATAATGAAGCAATTAATACCTACGGCGCTGAAATAGCGAATAATTCCATCGGCACAAACGTTGCTCCAAACGGTTATGATTGCAATTGGGAAGGCGATTACGGCGTCACGGACGCGCTGATCGATGCGATTGTGGCTGGCAGCCTGGGTCAGCCTATGCGAATCATCTGGGCTAATGGAAATGAACGCGGCAGCGGCCGATGCGGGACCACGTATCATACCACGGCGCCGCCAGCCTGTGCCAAGAATCATATTACCGTTGGCGCCCTGAACTCCAACGACGATAGTATGACTAGTTTTTCAAGCTGGGGGCCTTCGGATGATGGCCGGCTCAAACCGGACGTGTCCGCTCCGGGATGTCAGTCAAATGGTGACGGGGCTGTTACTTCAACCTCAAGCTCCGGCGGGTATACGGGAATGTGCGGTACTTCCATGGCAGCACCGACAGTAACAGGGCTGTCGGCATTAATTTTACAGGATTGGAAAGCATCGCATCCCGGTCAACCTCTGCCCCGCAATTCAACACTTAAAATCCTGTTGGCTCACAATGCCGTGGACCTGGGCAATGTCGGTCCGGACTATCAGTTTGGCTATGGATCCGTGCGGGTCAAGAATACCATTGATTTTATGCGAAGGAATTCATTTTTTGAAGATTCCGTCGGTCAGGGTCAGATAAAAGAGGTATTCGTGTCCGTACCATCCGGTTTGGCTTCTCTGAAAGCCACGATGGCCTGGGA
>CAZVXR010000309.1:0-8685 GCA_964630865.1 uncultured Pirellulales bacterium
GATTTCAGCCGTTTCCAGGTCGCGCACTTCGCCGACCATGCAGATATCCGGGTCCTGACGCAAAATGGAACGCAAACAACGAGCAAATGTCAGCCCTATTTCAGGACGAATCTGCACCTGAACTAAACCATCGATATCATATTCAACCGGGTTTTCAGTAGTAATAATCTTGGTATCAATCGAATTTAAGGCTTTCAGACAGGAATACAGCGTTGTCGTTTTTCCCGAACCCGTCGGCCCGGTTACAATGACAATACCGTTGGGTTTCTGGATAAGCTGATTGACCATCTCCAGTTCATGCGGGCGAAGACCGAGCATGTCCAGCCGTAAATCCACCTGGCTGCGGTCCAGAACACGCAGCACGACACTTTCCCCAAACATCGTCGGCAGCACGCTGACACGTAAATCGATTGGATTGCCCCCCACAACCAGCGGAATACGACCGTCCTGGGGGAGACGCCTTTCGGCAATATCCAGATTGGCCATAACCTTAATACGGCTGGCCAACGCCACCGAAATACTCTTGGGGGGCGGAACCATCTCATACAGTACGCCGTCAATACGATAACGCATTTTGAACTCGTCCTCAAACGGTTCAAAATGAATATCGGAAGCCTTATCGCGTATGGCCTGCAGGAGGACATAGTTTAGCAGCTTTTTGACGGGGTTGGACTCGGCCAGTTCTTTGATATCCGCAAGGTCGATACTATCGCCTCGTCCCTGAAATTGCTGAAGGGTATTATCTCCTTCAATCGCGCCAATCAGGTCGCCAAGTCCTTCCTTTTCCTCCTTATAGTATTTATCCATCGCTGCGGCCAACGCTTCCGAATCGGTCACTTTGGATTCTACAGAAAATCCAAGGAGCGTACTTAAATCGTCGGTCGCCCGGAAATTATCCGGATTATCAATGGCCACCGTAATACGGTTGCTGGTTTTGTCATATTTAAGGGGCAAAATACGATATGTCCGAGCCATTTGCGCGGGTACTTGATCTATCACAGCTTGTGGTATATTAAGACTTTCAATATCCACATACTCCATTCCCCGCTGGCTTGCCAGTGCAATCCGCAACTCTTTCGGCTTAATCAGTCCCTGCTCAATGAAAATCTCACCGAGCCTAACCTGCCCTTTGCGCTCTTGCTGGATGGTCAGACACTCATGTACCTTCTCACGAGTCAACAGACCCATCTTGATAAGGATACGACCTATCGTCCGACCTTTTAATTCTGCTACTGGAGGTATTTTAGCCATTTTCAAACTCCACAGCCTTTACAAAAAGGCTCCATTCATAAGTATTATAAGCGAAAAAGATGCAAAATTCAAACACAATAAAGCGTGGACAGTTAGCATACAATATAAATAAAACGCGTTTGATTTCAAAAAACGTCGTTTTTTAGAATGGTAAGGTGTATTTTTTTTCATATAAAACCGAAAACGAGGCATATTTTTTTCACAAAAACACACTGGACACTTAGCAAATCATAATATAATAAGCCGTTTCCTAACACAAAAAAATATAGGCCGTTAAAAAACGGCCTATAAAGTAGGCTTTTTAGAAGCAAAAGGTGTTTCAAACCTATGCTCCGATTACAGGCCCATACTCTTCCTCGATAGATTTTTTAGCATGAGCGCCCAGCGTCTGCCCCAATTTCTTTTCGGCTTTCTCTAATTGCGCTGCTGGAAATCTGGATTTATCCATCATTTCTTCAAGGCCAATTTGGTCTGTATCATATAATTGCCACAAATGATCATCCAGAAGCTGCATGCCAACATTTTTGCCAATTTGGATACTTGACTCGATACGATAGGTCTTGTTTTCGCGAATCAGGTTGGCGATGGCAGGGGTAACCACCATAAACTCATACGCCGCCACACGCCCTTTCCCGACCTTCTTCGGACACAATGTCTGGCTTAGGACGGCGATCAAATTCGTGCTTAACTGAACGCGAATTTGCTCCTGCTGACTTACGGGAAACGCATCGACAATACGGTTAATCGTCCCCTGACACCCGGTGGTGTGCAAGGTTCCGAACACCAAGTGTCCTGTTTCTGCCGCAGTAATTGCCGCTTCAATCGTTTCAAGGTCGCGCATTTCACCGACCAAAATCACATCCGGGTCCTGACGCAGGGAACGCCGCAAAGCCTCGGAAAAGCTCGGCACATCCAATCCAACCTCTCTTTGATTGATAACCGATTTCTTATGGCTGTGGTAATATTCAATGGGTTCTTCAACGGTAATAATATGGTGATCCAGCGTTTCATTGATGTAATTAATCATACTGGCCAAAGTTGTCGTTTTACCGCTTCCCGTGGGGCCTGTTACCAGAAACAGCCCCCTTGGACGCCGACACAGAGCGGCACAAACCCTCGGCAAGCCAATCTGTTCGAAGCTAAGCAGCGAGGATGGAATCAAACGCAAGACCATCGAAATATTGCCTTTCTGTCGAAAGACCGCGGTTCTAAACCGCCCTGCATCGCCAAAGGCAAAGCCGTAATCGGTTCCGCCGGCTTCCTGCAATTCCTGCTGATTTTTTTCCGGGGTAATACTTTTCATTAACGCAACCGTATCATCCGGCTCTAAGACCTTGGTATCCAAAGAACGCAATCGCCCTCCGACACGCAGTACCGGAGGTCTTCCTACGACAATGTGGATATCAGAGCCGCCCATTTTAATGCACGCTTCCAACAATCGATCAATATGTATTAATGCCATAAAAAATCCCGTAATAAATAAACACTTTATGCCGGCTGGTCGAAAACAAGACCTTCGGCCTGAGTTACGCGCGATATTTCCTCAGGCGTTGTTACGCCTTTAAAGACTTTAATCCGGCCGTCTTCCAACAAACTACGCATTCCGCTGGCAAGCGCCGCTTTGCGCAAAGCAGATGTCGGCGCCCTTGAAAATGCCAACTCGCGAATCTGGTTGTTCATCTCAAGCATTTCAAATATAGCAATACGACCCTTGTACCCCGTACCGGAACACTTTGAACAGCCTGCACCTTTGTAAATCGGATGTTTGCGTAAATCATCCGGGGTAATACTCATCAGCCGCAGGAAATGCGGATCCGGCATGGGGTCCACTTTTTTGCATTCTTTGCATATCACGCGTACCAGGCGCTGGGCCATAATGGCCTGAATGGAGCTGGCTACCAGGAAAGGCTTAACCCCCATATCAATCAGACGTGTGATCGCACCCGGAGCGTCATTGGTATGAAGCGTACTAAACACAAGATGGCCTGTCAGCGCCGCCTGAATAGCAATATCGGCCACAATCCCGTCGCGAATTTCACCGATGAGGATGATATTGGGGGCCTGACGCAACATCGACCGCAGAATCTTTTCGAATGTCAGGCCGATGTCGGTACGAATCTGGCATTGATTGATGCCTTTGATATTATATTCCACCGGGTCTTCGGCGGTAATAATTTTCTTGTCGGGACGATTCAATTCCTGCATCGCCGAATACAATGTCGTCGTTTTACCCGAACCGGTTGGGCCTGTAACCAAAAAGATACCATTGGGCCTGCGAATAATCTTGGAAAACCGCTCGTAATTATCCGATTCAAACCCGATGGCCTGAATACCGATATTCACCGAATCCGGCCGCAAAATACGAAGTACGGTACTTTCTCCATGATACGCAGGAAGCGCAGACGCACGGAAGTCAATATCCTGACCTTCGATATTTCGCTTAATACGACCGTCCTGCGGCAACCGCCGTTCGCCGATATCCATGCCGGACATAATTTTCACGCGGGCTAAAACCGGCGCCTGCATACTCTTGGGGATATTATCCCGTTCGATACAAACACCGTCCACACGATACCGCACCCGAACACGATCTGTCATCGGCTCGATATGAATATCGCTGGCCCGCATCTTGACCGCTTCGTCGATAATCAGGTTGACTAAGCGAATCACCGGGCCGTCGTCTTCTTCGCCTGACATTTCAGCCCGACGAATTTCAGCCTGAAGCGTTTTTCCCGCTGCAACCAGCTCGGCAGCAGTCGCATCAATACTATTTCGCACTTCATCTAACCGGCTATTGATATAGGCGTCGATTTTGGCGGGCGATGCAAGACAGCATTTCAGTTCTGCGTTGAGACGAAATCGGAGTAAATCCAAAAGATCTAAATCAAGAGGGTCCTTGATCACCAGTTTCAGGACGCCGTTTTCCTTACTCAGCGGCAAAATACGATGCTTTTTAATGAGTTCATCGGGGATAATCTGCTTGGCATTCTCCGGCACCGTCACTTTGTCCAAGTCGATAAATTCCATCCCCGCCTGCTTGGCAAGGGCCTCAAATATCTGGTCTTCGGTGGCCAGCCCCATTTGTATCAGCACTTCACCGAGGCGTTTATTGGACTCTTTGGCCTTTTTGATTGCCTTAATGAGGTTATCTTTACCAACAACCCCCTTTTTGAAGAGAATCTCGCCTAAATGTTTCCTCTCTTTAATCATTCAGACCTTTCTAAAGGTTTTGCGTCTATAATTCAAGATTCAGTATAGCAAAGAATAAGAAATTATTCAATACCCAGTTTAATTCGCAGCATATTTATTGCCGACAACGCCGCTCGTTGTCTTACAGTTTCCCGGGTCTGAGGCGGAAAACGAAATTCCCGCACCAGGACGTCACCATCAAGCTGAACTGCGATATAGACCAATCCAACGGGTTTTTGTTCGTTTCCACCTTCCGGTCCGGCAATCCCGGTAATGGCAATGGCCGCATCTGACCCCGCTTTTTGACTGGCACCAGCGGCCAATGCTCTGGCAACCGGTTCGCTAACCGCCCCGTATTGGTCGATAAGCTGCGTTGGAACCCCTAAATCGCGTATTTTGGCCCCGTTGCTATATGTTACCCAGCCGCCCATATAGTATTGACTGCTGCCGGAGACATCGGTGATCATTTTCCCCAGCAGGCCGCCGGTACACGATTCGGCCGTTGCAAGTGTTTTTTTGGCATTTTTCAGTTTTTCACCAAGGACTTCCGGCAGGCTTTTGTCCTCGGTACTGTACACCAAAGACCCTAAAAGCGTTGAAATTTGTCGTTTTTGGACTGAAATCATCTGTTCTGCCTGCTGAAAAGTATCTGCCTGCGCGACACAATGCAACGTGATATCCCCTCCTGAAACCGTACAATTGAGCAGCGGATTTTGTCCTCGTTTCATCATGTCGCCAAGCATTTGCGCTATTGTAGACTCACCGGCACCGAAACATCGCACTTTTCGTGTCAAAACAATCGGCCCATTGTGGGATTGTCTAAGTAGTGGACCAATATCCGCCTGGTACATCCCTTTCATTTCCGAAGGTACGCCAGGAACGGAAAAATACTCCTTTTGTCCTTTTTTTGCGTAAATACCCGCAGCAGTCCCCTTCTTATTTGGGATTGCTCTGGCCCCGGCAGGAATAAATGCCTGCACACGATTGATTGGGGCCATAGCAATTTGACGTGCCTTGAAAAAAGCCTGAAGTTCCTCGAAAAGTTCCGGCTTAAATTCCAACTCCACTGCCAGAAACTGAGCTAACGCCTGCCTTGTCAGATCGTCGTCGGTTGGGCCAAGACCGCCGGTGATGAGTATTACATCCGCTAATTCAGATGCCTGCTGAAGGCACAAAACGATTCTTTCCAACGTATCGCCAACAACCCAGACGCCTTCTGTCGGAATGCCGAGCGTCAAAAGCTCCCGGCAAAGCCAGTTGGCATTAGTATCCACTGTCTGGCCGTTGAGCAGCTCATTTCCAATACTGATAATACATGCTTTTTTCATAGCTGAATTATGGCCTTTACCACCCCGTCTTTGTATCCGGCAACCAGCTCAAATGCCTGCCGGGTTTGCTCAAACCCAAATCGATGAGTTACCATAAAGTCGAGGTTGACTTTATGTTCGGCCTGCAGGTCTATCGCTTTTTGGGTACAGTGATTTTGCCTGCGGACATTGATGAGCGTTATTTCTTTTCGTCTAAGCAGGTCGGGACTGAAATGAATTCGGTCTTCGCGAGGAATACCGACAATCATCAGCTTACCGCCAGGCTTGAGCAACTCAACCGCCTGATCGAGCGTTTCCTGTTGGCCTGCGCACTCAAACACCACATCCATTTGAGCGGTTTGGTTTCTGTTAATCGCCTTGACGACGTCCTCTTGATGCGGATTGCCTACCCAATCGGCTCCATTTCGCTGGGCAAGGATCATCCGTTCGGGGATAATTTCTGTCATCTGTATTTTACTGACTCCGATTGCTCTGGCGGCGGCCATACAGCTTAGACCAATCGGCCCGGCACCCAGAATCGCTATTTTTGCTCCGGCTTGCAGCAGAGACTGCTTAACGGCATACAATCCTATCGCAAAGGGTTCTGCCAATACGCCCTGCGTCGGGGTCAGTTTGCCATCTATTGAAAAACAGCTTTCCTCCGGCATCACCAGATATTCACTCAAGCACCCGGCAATTTGTCCGGGACAGCCCAAGAAAATCAGCTTGCGGCAGGTATGTTCCCGCCCGACCAGGCACTGATCGCACTGATGACAGGAAATCGCAGGCTCCACAGCAACCCGTTGTCCCGACTGAAGACGGGTTACGCCCCTGCCAACCTCCACGACATGACCTGCACATTCGTGTCCAACGATGAAAGGATACCTTACAACCTGACTGCCGATGCGGCCTGTTTCATAATAGTGAATATCGCTGCCGCAAACCCCCACTTCCTCGATTTTCAGCAAGACCTCCGTATCCCGAATTAGTTTCGGGTCGGGAACCTCTCGTAATTCCATTTGCCGTATTCCGGTTAATACTTGTGCTTTCATGGAAATCCTTAATTTAAGTTATTGATGATTGCGTTTTTCTTCCCGGCGGCGCTGAAAAAAAGCCTGAAGCTGGGTTTTGCAATCTTCGGCCAATACGCCAGTAGTTATTTCCACACGATGATTAAGGCGGTCATCCTGCACAATATTGTAGAGACTGCCGCAGGCTCCGGTTTTAGGGTCTTCTATGCCGAAGACCAACCGATCAATCCGAGCTAACACCAGCGCCCCAGCGCACATTGAACACGGCTCCAGCGTCACATACATTGTACAGCCATGCAATCGCCAATTGCCAACCGCCTCGGCCGCCTGAGTCAGGGCAAGCATTTCGGCGTGTGCCGTCGGGTCATTGAGAAGCTGCCTCTGATTGTGCGCCTTAGCGACAATTCGATTCTCATAGACAATCACAGCGCCAATCGGAACATCGCCGTTTTCCTCGGCGATAAACGCCTGGTCAATCGCCATCCGCATATAACGCTGGTCGATTATTGTTTGTTCTGCAATATCCATTATTGCGCATTCGGGCAGGCGTTGGGGCAGCCTTTACATCCGCCCGACCGGGGCGGCTCTTTGACTACCGCGGCAAAGCTGGACATCTGCTTTTCCATTTTCTTGCCGCAACCGGGACAAGCGGGAGCTTTGGCCGACCCGCTTTTAACCAACAGTTCTTCTACTTTTCCACAGGCACATTTATACTCAAAAATCGGCATCAACTAACCTTTCTACTATTGCACCATTTTCAAAATAATTTCGGCAATTCGGTCTGCGGTGTTTCGCCCCGCAAGCGGTTTAACCAGCTCAATTAAATCAGCGCTGGCCTTTTGCAATCGCTCTGTATTGTTAAGATAGCCCATCGCGGTATCGACTATCGGCTCTATGGAGGTAAAATACGGCATATATTCCGGAACCAGCTTTCGCCCGGCGATAATATTAGGCAACGACAGGTGCGGGGTACGAATCAGCCACCGCCCCACCAACTGCCAGATCAGCCGGCTGGATTGATACATCACAATCATCGGACATCCGGCGGCGGCAACCTGCAGGGTTGCGCTGCCGCTGGCGACAATCGCCAGGTCAACCTGTTTGCATAAATCCATCAGTCCGCCGATTTGCTCAAGACACGAAAAACCTGCCAGACGATGCTGATGCAATAAGACCATCTTGCTCATATCCGGGGCTGCGGTAAAAAACCGTGCATCCGGATATCGATTGCGAATCTGCACGGCGATCTGCTGCATCGGCAGCCAGAGCGACTCGATCTCCGCTTTGCGAGAGCCGGGCAAGAGAGCAATTTTAGCATTTTCCGGCAGATATCCCGTATAGGTTTTAAGATTATTTTCTACCGGGCCATCCAGTTCGTCAAACAAGGGATTGCCCACAAACTCCGCATCCACGCCCCGACGTTGAAACCACCGCTGCTCGAACGGCAGGATGCAGGCGAGTTTATCACAGCATTTTCTCAGTTTTCCGATTCGCCACGGCGCCCATGCCCAAAGCTGCGGAGCGACATAAAATAAAACGGGAATCCCCAATTTTTTTGCGGCTTTGGCAATATGAAAGTTAAATGCCGGCGAGTCACAGACCACCACCAAATCCGGTTTATTTTCCGATAGCGACAACCGGGCCAGCCGAATCAGGCTGCGATAGTAGCCAATCTGGCCGAAGACATTATATATCATGGCCGCTTTGCCGACGGTATTTTCCAAGACAGCACAGTTAAGCTGCTGCATTTTCTCGCCGCCAAACCCAACCCAATCGATAGGCTCTGCGGCCTTTTGATTGCACTGCTGCATCAAATTAGCACAATGCAATTCGGCGCTGGGCTCAAGGGCGCTGATAAAAATGCGTTTTCGGGTTTGCGTCATCAGCGGCTCAGAAGAACTATTCTA
>CAZVXR010000310.1:0-14624 GCA_964630865.1 uncultured Pirellulales bacterium
CCGGTTTGGCTTTATCGCGTCAATCAGCAAGGGTATGGATCCCAGAATAATTATTATGCCCACCAGAATCGCGATAGGCATTAGTATGAATGTGATTGGCAAGTAATTCATATTGTCTCCTTTAGTGCAAATCTGATTATAATTTTATTCACTTTTGAAATCGCTTTTATCTACAGACTGCTTTTTGGTGAATTGGCGGTATTCGATTTTTTAGTAATGCTTTCACTGTCATCTTTTACCATAACATACCAGGCTGGTTTTCGATGAAGAATGGTATAGTCACCGCTCTTCCATTCAAGAAACAGATACGGTATGCCATTGATAGGTTTAATTAAATAATGCGAGACTGTCTGTGAAAAAGGATTAATGTTAATTAACAGTCCCTTGGTCCATTTGAATTCATTGTTTGTTCTGCCGCCTTCAAAGAATGTTTGCCCTTTGTACCAAAGGTCCCATTGCCACTTTTTTTGGCCGGGAACAAAATCGTTTAAATTATGCACAAAATCCACACTCTTCCATTGACCAATAATATTAGGGTCATTCACGAATGGAATCTTGTTGGCTAAATCAACATATCTGCCTTGCAGTGTCATAAAAGTGACAACGGGTTCAACTGCCACCTCATATTGTTGGGGTGCAACTCGTATGCCGAAGTATGGACGTGAAACGTAGTCAAGGATTTGACAGACGAGTATAAGGGTAGCAAGGATTGTCAGGCTAAAACACGCATTGACAACAAAATGCCGCCATATCCCGTATGGCTTTACACTATTTTCGCCAAGAAGCTCTGCATAATCTGAAGCAGGGCCCATGTCGGAAATGATGCGTTGCAAATTTTCCATAGTCTGCGGATTTGAGCCAAGTTCGTTAAAACGCCTGTCCAAATGGTTTTTTACATCTTCGAGAATCTCCTTTTTACGTGGGCTATCAAGCGAGGATAGCACTTCTTTGATTTGCGAAAGATAATCGGCTTTCAATTTTTCCCATAATTTGTTTTCCGAATTCATATTTTAACTCCCTTTGTTATTTTTTCGATATTCTCAACCATTTGATTCCAATGCAGGTTCATATCCGCAAGAGTATCCTGTCCTAACTGGGTAAGTTCAAAATATTTTCGTGGCGGGCCATCTTTTGACGGTTCGCTGTAACTTCTCACCAATCCATCGGAATGAAGGCGGGCAAGAATTGGATAAATATTGCCCTCGCGCACTTTTAGCCCATCGATTTGCTTTAGAGTTTGAACCATTTCGTAGCCATGGCAGCGGCTATGGTTCAGCAGGTTTAATACGGCTATGTCCAACAAACCTTTACGAAGTTGAGTTTGCCAATTATTTGTTTCCACGCTTCACCTCGTTTTTGAAAGTCTACCTAAGCTTACAACCAGTAGACTACATCGCAGCCTACTAAAAGTAAAGTATTATTTTCTAAATTTTTCAAAATTATCTAAGGAAATAAGTGTAACTTGCTTTTTTATAAAGAGATACGGGTTTATTTGTGCTGAAAAATAGTTTTGTTTTAGATTTCATCGTCCCTGAAGTATTTATTGTTCATACTTTTGCATCTGCGGTAATGGTAGTTTAGTTGCCTTCTGGGCCGATTTGTCCGGTTCTCTTTTTTTTGATTGCGGAGCGGATTTTTTTGCCTTCCAGCCGGCGTTGTTTGGCTGCGTAGGGGACTTTAGTCGGCTTGCGGGGCTTGGGTTTGATTAAGGCTGATGCGACAATGCGGTTGAGCCGGTCGATGACATCTTCCCGATTGGCCTGCTGGGAACGGAAGCGGCTGCCGGTAATCTGGAGCTGGCCTTCTTTATCAATCCGATTGACTAATTTTGAGCGAAGTATGGTTTTTTGTCCCTCACTTAGGCAATGGCAGGTATTCAGATCAAGAATAGCCGTAACTTGTGTATTGACCTTATTGACGTTTTGCCCTCCCGGCCCGGAAGAACGGGAAAAGATGAACTTAACATCGTCGCCAGTAATATATTGTGTGGAATTCATAACCCTAATCATCGATTATTCTGGCCGACCGTTCAAGTAAAAAAGCCCTCCAAACAGTTTTTTTGTAACATTTCAGCCGTTTTTGCCTCTATACTATATTGCTGTTTCCATGCGAGACAGAATTTGTTGTTTTTTTTGATTATGGTGATATATTGTCCATAAAGGCAAGATGTAGTAGCTGGGTTGTTTGGTTTAATATGATAAAGGGAACCGCAGTGCGAAAAAGTGTGAAGAAAACGCTCATTATTATCGTTTCTGTTGTTGTTTTTCTTGTTCTTATCGGCTGGATGTTTGGCAAGAAGACCAGTGGTGTCCCAAAGCAGACAACGGTTCGACTTGAAGAGGTGCAGCTTGGCGATTTGCAGGAGTACATCAGCGCCCCCGGTGAGATCGAACCGAAGACGCAGGTTGAAATCAGCGCGAAAATCTCAGCCAGAGTCGAAGAACTGCCGTTTAAGGAGGGTGCTTTGGTCAAAGTCGGCGATGTGCTGATTCAGTTGGATTCCAAGGAAATGGAAAGCCGGCTTAAGAGCGCCGAAGCCAGTTATATGGCTCAGCAGTCGCAAGTTGAAGTAACCAAATCCCAAATCGAATCCCGCAAGGCGCAAATCAAGGGAACCGAGGCTTCGCTGGAACAGGCCCGTAAAGATTTTGAGCGGCAAAAACAGCTTCTGTCTTCCGGCGATGTCAGTCAGAGCGTATTCGACTTAGCCCGTCAGAAATTCGATGAATTGCAATCTCAGCAGCAGGCGACGCTGCTGCAAATTCAGGCGGATGAAAAGGGGTTGACTGTGGCGAAATACACGCTGGAAGCCCAGAAGGCGCAAATCGATGAGGCGAAAGAAGCTCTTGATTATACCACCATCCGCTCGCCGATTGATGGGGTGATTACCCGTATCAACGCCGAGGTCGGCGAAATGGTGATGACCGGCACGATGAATAATCCGGGGACGGTGATTATGATTGTTGCGGATTTGTCAAAAATGCTCCTTGTGGCGCAGGTCGATGAAGCCGATGTCGGCAAAATGACCGTCGGCCAGCAGGCCGTGATTCGCGTTAAAGCCTACTGGGATCAGACCTATCAGGGGATTGTAGATACGATTGCCATGACACATGATCGTTCTCAAAATCAGACCAAATACTATCGTACTGAGATTCTGCTGCAGGGCGATGTGAGCAAGCTTTATACCGGGCTTACCGCGGATGTGGATATTATTACTCAAAAACATGTTGGGGTTGTCAAGGTTCTCAGTCAGGCGGTGATGGCAAGAAAGGTTGACGATTTGCCGTTATCTATTCGTGATAAGAATCCTGATGTCGACCCGAATAAGACGGACGCGACGGTTGTTTTCCGCATCATCGACGGCAAAGCGGTTGTAACGCCGGTAACGATCGGCCCCAGCGATTTGACGCATATTATCATTCGTTCAGGATTGAAAGCCGGCGATAAGGTTGTTGTCGGGCCTTACAAGGCTCTGGACGGTCTCCAGCATGACCAGGCGATTAAAGATGAACGCGAGGCGGAAGCTGAAAAGAAAAAGACGCTGCAGTCTACGGAACCCAATCAACCTAAATCCGTCTAAATGGAGCGAAAACCCGACGTGAGTACGGCGCCTGTTATTATTTCTCTAAGTAATGTCCATCGAGTCTATAAAGTCGGCACAGAGACCATCAATGCCCTCGATGGAGTCGATCTGGAGATTGGCAAAAATGAATATGTTGCGATTATGGGGCAAAGCGGCTCGGGCAAAAGTACGCTGATGAATTTGCTGGGATGTCTGGATCGTGCCACCGGAGGAACTTACGAATTGGAAGGGCTCTTTACAACCGAGATGAGCAATTCTGAATTAGCGATGGTGCGGAACGAAAAGATCGGGTTTGTTTTTCAGTCTTTCGAATTGCTGCCCCGGCAAAGCGCTCTTGAAAATGTCGAATTGCCGCTGGTCTATTCGCGTCATGTGATCTGGAAACGCAAGGAGTTGGCGAAAAAAGCACTTGAGCGGGTCGGGCTTGCCGAGCGTATGGATCACCGTCCCAACCAGCTTTCCGGCGGCGAAAAGCAGCGTGTTGCCATCGCTCGCGCTCTGATCAATAATCCCAGTATCCTGCTGGCGGATGAGCCGACGGGCAACTTAGACAGCAAAACGAGTAAGGAAATTCTGGCGTTGTTTCAGCGTCTGCATGACGAGGGACAGACGATTATTATGGTTACGCATGAGTCGGATGTGGCCTGCCATGCCAGACGGATTATTCGGATGCTGGACGGCAAAATCGTCAGCGATGTGCCGACTGAAGAGGATTCGGCGTATGTCTGGAAGCAAGGGGGGCAGCGGCTGTGATGTTTCTGCTGGAAATTCCGATTCGTCTTATTCGTTTGATTTTGCAGAGCGTTCGTCTGGCCGCCGGACAAATCTGGGCCAATAAAGTTCGTTCGATTCTGACGACGCTGGGGATTATTATCGGCGTAGCATCCGTTACGGCGGTGATTGCGGCGCTGAGTGGGCTAAAAGCCAAAATTATGAGCGATATTGAAACCTTTGGCACCAACCGCATTTTCATCTGGCCCGATCGTCCTGATTCCGGCAAATATAAAAATGTTTCCTGGGACGTGATTCGCTTTAAAATTGAGCAGATTGAAGGTCTTCTTGATAATTGTCCCTCGGTGTCCTATTTGACGCCGTTTGACGACCGGAATGAAACAATCCGATACAAAGAACGTTCTATCGAGGGAATTACCCTGTGCGGAATTGAGTCTGCCTGGCATTCGATTGAATCTCGGCCTGTGATTATCGGGAGACCTTTTTCGACGATTGACCAAACCCAGGGACGTATGGTCTGTCTGCTGTCATCGCGACTGCGCGACAAACTCCGTATGGATCGTGATTGCACGGGGCAATTAGTAACCCTTGGCTATCAGACCTATCGGGTTTTGGGAATTGTTGAAGAAAAACCATCCGGCAGTATGTTTGGCGGCAACAGGGGCAGCGAATTTGAAGCGTTTATTCCATTTAAAACCATGTATCGTCAATCGGGCGGCTGGCTGTGGTTCGTGGTGATGGCGGCCAGTAAATCTCCGGAGGTATCCGACGAGGCGAAAGCGGAGCTGACTTTTTTCCTGCGTCAAAAACGAAATATTATACCCGGCGAGCCCGATACGTTTCGCGTCATGACAGTAGAGAGCGAAGTCCGGAAGTTCAAGGAAATTGCTGCGTTATTTACAGCGGTTGCTTCCGGAATTGTGGGAATTTCACTGCTGGTCGGCGGTATTGGGATTATGAATATTATGCTGGTCTCTGTTTCCGAACGGACTCGTGAGATTGGCCTTCGCAAAGCTGTCGGCGCCAAAAGCTCGGCGATTCTGACGCAGTTTCTGGTCGAAGCAGTTGTCCTATGCTGCATTGGCGGGTTGGTGGGGCTTGGGTTGGGGCAACTGTTGACGATGAGTATTGCCAAAATCCCAAACGCAAATCTTGATAAAGCATACATCCCCGTCTGGGCGATGGTGATGTCGCTTGGTTTTTCAGCTATGGTAGGCATATTCTTTGGTATGTTCCCAGCGGTCAAAGCCGCTCGACTTGATCCTATTGAGGCTTTACGTCATGAATAGAATGATAATTTGCTTAAGTCTGTGTCTGTGTTGGCTTGTCGGTTGTGCCGATTTGCATAAGGATGACCAGTTCTATGAATATAAGGTGTCCTCTGAGAAACTGCATACAGTTGAATCGCTGACCCTGACGGCTAAAACGGACAGTGAACCGAATGCCGCTATGGTCACACCTGTCGAGCCGAATGCAGCCCCTGCTCCGGCAGAATTGACGCTGTCGCTGGAACAATGCCGTGCCGAATCGCTCAAGAATAATCTGGATTTACAGACGCAGCTTATCGCTCCGGCAATCAGTCAGGCCGGTCTTGATGCCGAGTCGGCTAAGTTTGAGTCCGCGTTTTATACTACCGCCGGTTTGTCGCGAACCGACACACCCGGCCAATTGGTTAAAGTCGCTGACGGGACGTTTATCCCCAGTTTGGGTTCTCAGTATGAAAACACAGATGCTGCCTTAGGCGTTCGGATGCCGATGCAAACGGGCGGAACACTGGATTTTAATCTGGCCGACTACAGGACGCACAATCTGGCGGTTAGCCCTATTTATGAGAGCGGCTTTAATTTTTCCATCAGTCAGCCGCTGCTGAAAAATGCCGGCCAGCGGGTCAACACCCACAGTATTCGTCTGGCTCGCTATGACAAACAAATTACCGATAATGCGGTCAAACTTGAGGTGATTCGCGTTCTTGCCTCGTCGGATCGGGCGTATTGGCGGCTGTATGCGGCCCGCAAGGAACTTGAAGTCCAGCACAAACAGCACGAACTGGCCAAGGCGCAACTGGAACGCGCCAAACGGTTTGTCGCAGCAGGGCAGCAGGCCGGAGTTGAAGTGCTTCGCGCTGAAGCGGGTTTGTCACGTCAACTGGCATCGATTATCACCGCCGAAAACGACCTTCGCAATCGTCAGCGTGAATTTAAACGGACAATCAATAAGCCGGGTGTTGATATTCAAACGCCCACCAGGGTGATTCCATCGACGGAACCTGACCCGGTTCTGTATGAATTGGAGCGGGCAAAGCTGATTGAGCAGGCTGAAAAGAATCGCGCTGAACTGCTTGAACTTGAGCTGCAGATTGCCGGCAATATCAGCCAGATTGATTACCTGAATAATCAGATGCTGCCGCTGGTCACGCTGGACTATGACTATCATGTCAGCGGTACCGGCCCAACCAATAATGATTCTTATGATATGCTCAATGACAAAAATTATGAAAACCACCGCGTCGGCGTCAGTCTCTGGGTGCCGCTGGGTAATGAAGCGGCCAAAAACAGGCTGCGTCAGGCCCTGTTTCAAAAACGCCAGCGGCTGTCTAATAGGGAAAGCCGCAAGCAATATATTATGCAGGAAGTTCTCAATGCCATCGATCAGGTGGAGACCAACTGGCAGCAGATTCTGGCCGGGCGGCAAAATACGATCCTTGAGGGCAGGCTTTATGAGGCGGAAATCCGTCAGTTTGAACAGGGACTGCGTACCTCAACCGATGTATTGGACGCTCAGACGCGCCTTGCCCAGGCCCAAAGTGCGGAGATTAAAGCCCTTGCCGATTACCAGATATCGCTGGTTGACTTGGCGTATGCCACCGGTACACTTCTTGGTGCAGGCAAAGTTGAATGGGATTTAATTACGCCGGATATTGGCGTTAAGTAGTTTTTACATAACTTATTTTATATAAATGAGTTATGAGTTAATTGGTGTGTCCGTTATCGCTATATTGAAGTCGGCAATGGAATATTTCTAAAGTTTTATCGTGTAAATACTCGATAATGTAAAAAGAATTAGAGGATGGCGCAGATCATAATAGACAAGTCTTCATAAGCTTTTCATCACCCTCCTCCGAAGCCAGGTTCCGATTTGGGATCTGGCTTTTTTTGTTATTTTAGCCGCCCGGGATGCGGCTTAGTAGTGTGTGCAGGCGGCGGTATGATCGGATTTGATGATATAGGTACCGCCGAGGGGGCATTGAGGCATGCCGACTGGGAAATAGTCTTTGTTGGATGTTATTTCGGATAAATTGGTAGGAAATCGTCCTTTTTCAGAGCTGTACAAGTCAATCGCGGAATTTAGCAGTTCAAGATTGGCGTTGCATGCGGCCTGTCTGTCCAGTGTTGCACTGTGAGACAGCCGGGGCATTGAAATTGCTGCCAAGGTGCCCAGCACCAAAAAAACGATTAATATTTCTGCTGCGGTTATTCGTTTTGTATTCGCGTTAGACATTGTTTTATCCCATCAATGCGACTGTTATCTCGTGGAGTATCTTCGGCTATTTTGCCCATCAACTTAATCTCACGGAGCGGTTTGTAAAAAATAAGCATACACCTATTTTCTTATAGGACCAGCGGGGCGTTATTTGTATTGATTTATGGCCTTAATGCCCCTTCTTCGCGAGTTTGTAAAGATCCGTATAAAGATAGTTTAATAAATAATCGATAGAAACGGGAAGAATGTGTACTGCTTTTTATAAAGGAAATAAAATGACTCCCGTTGAATTGATGGATATCCGGACGACTTTGTCTAAAGTGGATGAAAGGACGCTGCATTATGCTGAGGCAGGCAGGGCGATGCAGGAGATGTCTCATTCGATCAGAAATATTCTTCAGATCATTGGCGGCGCTGCAGAGGTGATTGATTATTCGCTGCACGCTAAACAGATGGATAAAGTGGAAAAATGCTGGGGTATTCTAAGCTTGAATGTCAAGCGGCTGAAAAAAAACCTGTTGGATATTATAGATTTTACAAAGAAACAATCTCTGGATAAATGTGAATGTGATGTGAACCAGGAGTTGGAACTTGCGATTAGCTCTCTCGATTGGATTGAGGTTTACAAGAAGTTTACAATTCAGGTGCAGTGGGATTCCGATTTGCCGCAGGTGGAAATTGACCCGGAACGTATCGGGCTGATGACGCTGAATTTATTGCTTCATGCGATTGATCAGGTATCTGACAATGACGGTTTAATCCAACTGCGGACCCAATACTGTCGTCAACAGAATCAGTTTAAGATTTGTGTGACCGATAATGGTCGGACGTATTCGCCAGACTTACAGCGGAAACTTTTTGGCCCACATGAAGCCAGCCAGCAACGGTTCAGTTCCGGTATCGGGATTGCATTGGCCCAGCAAATCGCTTTCCAGCATGAAGGCCGAATTGAATTAAGCCCTGCTGAGGGAGCCAATCTGCTCACAGCAATCCTCCCGGTCAAGACTTCGCAAAACCAATCTTTGTCTGTATAAAGACAAAAGAACCGTTTCTTCGTCAGAAGCGGTCCTTTTGTCTTTTTTCTGCATTGAGCGGCAGACTGAGGCCGCTGGTGCCTGATTACATATCCTGGGGCTTGAGAGTGCTGCGTTTGTTGGAACTGGTACGGCAGAGTGCGGCATCCAACATCTTGTAGATGCATTCATTCAAAGCCGGAAGGGCTTCGGATGATGTCATCATGCCTTTGCTTCTGACATAGGCTTTGACCTTGCTGGCGACGACCAACATTTCTTTGTCTTTCTTGGCGCTCTTTGCTGCGGCTTTTTTCTTTGCCATTTGGTGATACCTCCGTGTTAAATGGTTCTGATAATATCGCCCCACGCGGGGCGTTAAACGCTTATTTTTCTGTATTCTGTATACTCTGAAAAAAAAAGCAACATAAATTTTTCAAAAAAATACAAAATTTTGCCATCAGAGGGCTTATAAACCCTAAATCTTGTGTTTTGGACAGGCGTTTATGCCATTTCTCAAGAGAATTTTACCTTGCCTGAGTAGTTTTACGTTAATTGCGGTACCCTGTTTGACGAAAAGAACTGCGTATAAGGGACTCTATGAGGTTCCAAAGAGATAAATAGGGATTTTTTATGGGAAGACCCAAAAAACTGTTAGATACGCCGACGGACGTAAAAAACTTTGTTACCGTCGCTTACGCCGAGGATATGGAGCTGGCTGAGCACTATAAACGGTTACTGCTCGATAGCAGTATTCCTGTTGCTATAAAACGTGTCCCAAGCGGTGAAAAAACGCAATTTTCAGATATTGCAGTGATGGTTCCTGAGGAGTTCATCGATCAGGCTTACAGTTTTTTGGCCAAACAGGCCGCCTGCGATGATTTCTTTGATATGGTATTTGGGACGGAAGCAAAGACTGATGATGAATGTGATGAGCAGGAGCAGTTGTAGCGGTATGGATGAAAAGATGAAACTATAATGATTGTGGGTGGATAATGGCTGAGAAAAAACAAGCAGATACGCGCGGTAAAGGCGGCAGCAAAGAAGAACGCCGTGGATTTATTGAAAGACGAAAAGATGTTGTCGAGCGTCGTCTCGGGCTGGATCGACGCAGAGGCCCTGGACATCGCCGGACGGAAGAACGTCGCGTTGCCGAAGAAGGGGAGATGAATGATGAACAGTTCGAGTTTGTGATGGCGATTGACCAGTACAAGCGGGCAAATCAGCGTCCTTTCCCGAGTTGGACAGAGGTACTGGAGATTGTTAAGGCGATTGGCTATCGCAAGGTTGCCGATCCGCAGTCGCTCGAGTCATTCCGAAAACAGGACAGGCAAGAGCTGGTCGTGGTCGGGTAATCGAATAGTGTTGAACGGCTGGGAAGTATAAGAGAAAAGCTGAACATACTTATCGTTGAGGATTGACAGGACAAACAGAATGCTTCTTGAGGCAATGCTGAAGAAGGCCTCTCTACCCTTTGTCCGAATCGATTCCTCGATTACGCTGTCTGATGCACATGCATCCATGGTACAGGGGGATTACGATGCTGTTTTGCTGGATTTGAACTTGCCGGACAGCAAGGGCATTTCGACCCTTGAGGGTAGTTGAAAAGTATCAGGGGGCGGTTATTGTTATCACAGGGGAATATGATGAGAATGCGGGTTTAATCGCCATTTCCAAAGGCGCTTAGGATTACCTTTTGAAGGGGAAATACACCGTTGAAAACCTGGAAAGATCTATCCGCCATAGTATAGAACGTAGAGACATTCAGGAACGAGCGCGAAAAAATAAGCAGCTTTTTGAAACACTGGTCGCTGAATTACCGCATCGCGTTCTTTTGAAGGATCGAAATTCTGTTTTTGTTTACGGTAATGAGAAATATGGTAACACTTTAACCATTTGAAGCCATGATTTCTGCCAATCGTGGCTTCAAATGGCTAAAGTGTTACGAATATCCACTATGACTATTTGACAGCCAGGGCGTACTCATCGTTTAATTTTTGAACCAACTGTTTGACCGTAATAATTTCGGTGCATTTGTAGGCGTTGCTTCCGGCAAAGGCGAATGACTCATCCATGCGTCCTTCGGCGGCATAAGCGAGCACTTTGGCGATACAATACGGCGCAGTGCGGGGGTCGCAGGATTTGAGGCATCGGTAATTGCACTTAAATGGAATGGTCTGTCCGGCCAGAATTTTTTCGACAAAGGCATTTTTGATAACCTTGCCTGGAAGACCTACGGGGCTTTTGATGATGGCGATGTCGTCGGCGGTTGCATCCAGATAAGCTTGTTTGAAATTGTCGTGAACATCGCATTCGGTGGTGCAGACAAATCGCGTGGCCATCTGTACGCCAGCGGCGCCTTTGCCCAGGTAGGTGGCGATATCGGCGCCATCGAAAATGCCGCCAGCGGCAATTACGGGGATGTTGGGCGTAAAGGTATTAGCATACTCAATGACTTCAGCCAAAATATCGCCCAATTTCGGTGCGGTATCCTGTTCCATTTCTTCGTACGAGTACCCCAGATGACCGCCCGCCAGAGGACCTTCGACAATCACCGCATCCGGCAGACGATTGTAGTGATGCAGCCAGCGTTTGCAGATGATTTTCAGTGTTCTTGCCGAAGAGACAATCGGAATCAGTTTAGTGTCTTTGCCCTCGACAAACTGCGGCAGATTCAGCGGCAGGCCTGCTCCGGAAATGATAACATCAATGTTTTCCTCGACAGAAGTCTTGACCAGATTGTCATAGTCCGAAAGAGCGACCATAATGTTGACGCCCAGTATGCCGGAGGTTTGGCGTTTGGCCTTGCGGATTTCTTCGCGGAGCGCTGTTTCGTTAATCCCGGTAAATTCAGCCCGCGGTGCATCGATAAAATCACCGATGCCGGCAGTGGCGATTACGCCGATACCGCCTTCATTGGCGACTGCGGAGGCGAGATTGGCTCGCGAAACCCGTACTCCCATGCCGCCCTGAATAATTGGCAGATTGACTGTTAAATTCCCTATTTTAAAAGAAGGCAGCTTTTTATTTGGCACAGTGAATTCTCAAAAAAATCTTGATATTGTTATAACTATTTTAGACACAAGAGGTTATGGAAAAAGAAACGCTTCTCTCGTACCACAGCCAGCTTACTTACAGACATTATATTTGATTATTTCAGGCATCTATTGTCCCAGTTTTCCGCAGGAAAGCAATAGTTTTTATTTGCAATAAACTACGTTATCTGCCATCCCAAAGATAAAGCAGTTTGGGGGCGGTAAGTTTTTCAAGCGTACTGGCATTTAGCATCGGTATTTTATTCTGGGCACCGAGCGATGAAAGCCAGGATAATGGACGTTCATACTCGACAACTCTGGCTCCGCTGATACCGGCCAATTTTTCGGTCGCGGCCACTGCGTCATCGAAATAGCCGATCTCGTCGATCAGTCCTTTTTCTAAGGCTTCGTCAGCGTTATAGATGCTGCCGTCAGCCAGCAAACGTACCTGTTCGGGAGTTATCACCTCCTTGCGGCCTTCGCTGACCAACTTAAGAAATCGTTCATAGGCCGGCGAAATTAGCTTGGTGTTAAGGTAGACTTTTTGTTCATCGGTCATCTGCGAAAACATGCTGGGCCAGTCTTTTTTATCGCCGCTTTTGAGCGTTTCCGACTGGACACCGAGCTTTTGTTCGAGCAGGTCTTTGATGACGATATGATTCATGATTACCCCGATTGAGCCGGTAATGGTGGTCGGTTCAGCGATAATGTGGTCGCAGGAAACAGCGCTGTAATATCCGCCCGAAGCGGCGATCGACTGCATAAACGCTACGACAGGCTTGCCGGTGTCGCTGCGAAGTTTGCTGATATAGTAATGGATTTGGTCGCTGGCCGAGACCGTTCCGCCGGGGCTGTCGATGCGTAGGATAATCGCCTTGACCGCCTTGTCATCGGCGGCGTTTTCAGTTTGGGCTCGGATTTGGTCGCTGTTCTCACCCTCGATAACACCGAACAGGTTAATCACGGCTACTTTGGTATTGTGCGGGCCGTCCACCAGCACATTTTCGACATACTGGTCTTTGAGCGATTTATTGGTGCCGACGACCATCGCCAAGCCCATTCCCATTACGGCCAGAAATAACAGAACATTTCCGAGAATGGATAGTGCCAGCAGAATATTAAGAAAGATTCTCCATCCTGATGTCTTTTTGGGCTTTTCCGGTGGTAAAGCAACATACTGAATAGCCGGTGCAGACGGGGCGGGGTTAGCGTTCTGAAAATGCTGCGAATTATTTTCACATTCCATAAAATGTACACTCCATAGTTTATATCAATTCTTAAATTTTAACAAATTATAGGGGCAGTTCGCCCCAATGTCAAACGAGAGTTTTGCTTGCTTGGCCATGCGTTGCGACAGTTTCAAAATTACGCATTTAGACAACCCTTGGGTCCAGACCTGATTCTGCACAGGTGATACTGTGGGCAGGTGTGAATGTAAGTTTCCAGAGGCAGGCAACCGCCTGCGCAAAACCGACCTGACCAGCTTTGAAAAGCCGAGCCGTAAAAAACACAAGTACCTTAAAATAAAGGAGTTGCAGTTCCGCACGGCGAAGCTATTGCAGAAACCTAATTACGCAATAGTGTGTGAAATTTTAGCTTTCGGCGGGATTGGGTTTTGGTTTTCCGTCGCGTCCGCCGGATCGTCCCCGGTATCGCCTGCCGGGTTTGGAGCGGCTGCCGCTGGATTGTCCCGGGCGGCCGTGGTGTTGCTTGGAGTCGCTGTGTTCGCTTTTGGCGTGGGCTTTGGGTTCTTCGCCCAGCCAGCGGGGTTCGATGTGGTTTTTACGGAAAAGCATCCGCAGTTTGCCCATTTCCGACTGAATCACAAACGTTAGCGCCTTACCGATCCGTCCCATTCGGGCGGTACGTCCCGTGCGGTGTGTATAACTTTCCATCGCCCGTGGGAAATCGAAATTGATGACATGGGTTACATGCGAGAAATCCAGCCCGCGGCCAGCGATGTCGGTTGCGACCATAAATCGGATTTGCATCTGGCGAAATCGCCGAAACAGGCTTGTCCGCCGGCTTTGCTCCAGTCCGCCATGAATGATTTCGACCGAATCCATTTTGTCGCGCAGACGGTCGTAGAGTTTGTCGGCCCCGGTTCGGCTATTGCAGAACAAAATAGCCTGTTTGGGGCTTTCCTGCTCGAGATATTTAATCAGATCATCCATCCGATGCCCCGGTTTTGTCAGCATAAAGTAGTGTTCGAGCGATTCGGGGGCGATTTGTTCAAGATTCAGCTCGACAATCTCCGGATCGATCAGATATTGCTGTGCTAGCGTCTTGATTTCCTTGGGCATAGTCGCACTGAACAGCAGTGTCTGGTGCTTGTGCACGAGGCACGCCAGAACAAATTCCACATCGGCTAGAAATCCGAGTTTGAGCATCTCATCGGCTTCATCCAGCACAAACGTCGTAACATCCGACAGCCGCAGGGGGGTATTGTAGAGCATATCAATCAGCCGGCCGGGCGTGGCGACCAGAATCTGTACGCCATGGGTCAGCTTGCTGGTCTGGGTCTCCATCGAAAAACCGCCGTAAATCGCAAATGGGGCGACATCGGTATATTTGGCAATTGCGGCAATCTCGGCGACATATTGCAGCGCCAGCTCCCGCGTCGGTACAAGGATCAAAGCCTGTACGGCTTTTTTGGTCGGGTCCACTCGCTGGACCAATGGAATTGCGCAGGCGGCGGTCTTGCCTGAACCGGTCTGTGCCATCGCAATCATATCCCGCCCGCCGGTAACGTGGACAAAGGTGCTTTCCTGAATAGGTGTCAGT
>CAZVXR010000311.1:0-7322 GCA_964630865.1 uncultured Pirellulales bacterium
CTGAGCGATGGGGCGTTTGATATTACGGTCGGGCCGGAAACCCAGCTTTGGCGGCAGATGCAGCGAAATCACGAAAAACAAACCCCGGAAGCTCTGGCGGCGGCGCGGGCGAAAGTCGGTTATGAGAAACTGACACTCGACCCAGAAAAAAAGACGGTCAGGTTCGCAGTTGAGGGAATGAAGCTGGATGTCGGCGCCATTGCCAAAGGCTATGCCGTAGATCGTGCAACCGAATCATTAAAGCAGCAGGGGGCCGTCAGCGGAATGGTCGATTTAAGCGGCAATGTCCGCTGCTTCGGCAAGGGAATAACCCCCAATGGCCTGTGGCTCATCGGTCTGCAAAACCCGCGAAAGACCGACACCGTTTTACTGAAACTTCACCTGAATGACATGTCCGTCGCAACCAGCGGAGACTATGAGCGATATGTCGAAGTGGACGGAAAAAAACACAGCCACATCCTCAACCCCAAAACATCCGAATCGGTCGGTGAACTGCCAAGCGTTACGATTATTGCGCCAACTGCCATGCAGGCCGATGCGCTTTCTACAACGGTCAGTGTTCTGGGCAAAGAAAAAGGGCTTGCCCTGATTGAATCGATCCCCTGTGCGGCGGCTATTGTTACCACCGCCGCAGAACCGGAAAAACCGATTCAAACCGGTGGGGCGACGCAATTTATCTTTTCTAACAATTAAGAGTCGTTCTGTTTAGGCCGTCTTTAACAGATAATCCAGGCACTTGGCTGACCAGGTTTCCAGCGACTCCCGAACTGCATTCAGTTCAGCGGGTGACATAAACGACATCTGCGTAATCATCTGTTCTTTGCGATCGACATTCGGGGCGTCAAGCTGCCAGCAATGCACAATTCCCAGATGAACGCTGCCGACCTCATTGGAATCATCATTGAGTAAAGCGATGACGCTGTCTTTGTGTGCCGTCGCTACAGAAACTTCTTCAGTCACTTCCCGTTCAACCGCGGCACAATACGCATCGTAAAAATTACCGAATAGCGGCATATCATCGGTCGGGTTGATATGCCCGCCGATGCCGAGGGAGCGATTGCCCACCAGCCGGGTTTCGCCGGCGCGCTTGCCGCGGACATAATTGAGGTATTTGCCGTTATGCGCCATCAGCACATACGGAATAATCTGCTTAAAGCTCGGGTCTTTTTCCGCCTGCGGCCGCGGCATAAAACGCGGCACACCCGGAGCAAAGATAGCCTTAATATAACGCTCGACATCAAACGCTAATCCCTGAAACATCCCGACCTGCTCAAGCGTCTTGCGCGGGATGACTAATACCTGTTCTTCTTGTGCCATTGAATTCCTTGTATTCGAGTTGTTATCTTTAAGAAGCGTTTGCTGCCGGCTGCGGACTAACGTCCGCCGGGGCCGCTTTGCCGCGATGGACGATCACTTTCGTCGGGCATTTTGTCATTGCTGTATTAATTGCTTCGGATGGAGTGTATTTTTCATAATTCATCGTCGAGAGATTCTCGGTGACGGTAAATAAGTCCGTCTGTTTGGCGCAGATACCGCAGCCGATGCAGCCGACCTTACAGAATGCGCGGGTGTTTTTGCCGCTTTCCCGGCTGCTGCAAGCGACTGTAACTATCGGGTCGTATGCAAATGGAACCATCTTAATCAAAAATCGCGGACAGGCCTTGCTGCATGCGCCGCAGCCGGTGCATTTTTCATAATTGACGGTCGTTAGTCCATCGACAATATTCAACGCATCGAATTTACAGGAGCGCACACAATCGCCGAATCCAAGACAGCCAAAGGCGCACGCCTGTACCGGCGGCTGAGCGTTGGCGGCGGTACACGCCGGAATCCCCTTATACTCGGCAAAGAATGTCTTATCCTCCCGACGTGCCCGGCAGTGAACAATCGGACGCTGGGGTGCGCCGGAACCGCTGATTTGGAGATTGAGAATCGCGGCAATTTTGTTCATCGCATCCGCGCCGCCCGGCGAGCATTTTCCCAGCAATTCGGCGTTGGCCGCGACGGCTTTGGCATACGCGGTACAGCCCGCGAAACCGCAGGTGCCGCATTCAATTTTGGGCAGGGCCGCGTAAATAGCCTGGACTTTGGGGTCCTCCTGAATGGACAATTTAATACTGGCGATCAGCAGGACGACAGCAAAGCCCGTCCCAAGTCCCAGCATCAATGCTGCGGCGGGCCAGAGGTCTTGAAACGTGATAGTCGCGGAAACCAGCGAGATTATATTATTTTCCATTTTCAATTTTCCATTTACTACGAACTACGAACTCGAAACTAAGTACTATTTTATCATTCCCGCAAAGCCCATAAATCCAAGCGTCAAAAGGCCTGCGGTAATCAGCGTAATCGGAGCGCCCTTGAGACATTCCGGAATATCAGCCATTTCCAGATTTTCGCGGATACCGGCCATAATGCAGATGGCCATCGTAAAGCCCATACCGGCGCCGAAACTTAAGACTACCGCCATCAGAAAGCTCCTGATTTCCCACAGATTCAAAAACAGGCACAGACCCAATATGACGCAGTTGGTGGTAATCAGCGGCAGAAATATGCCGAAGCTCTCATAGAGCGGCGGGAAAAACTTCTTCAAATACATTTCCACAAGCTGTACGGCGCCGGCGATAACGAGGATGTAGCAGACGTAGCGGGTAATTTCCAGGTGATACGGGATCAGAAACAGATTATCGATCAGCCAGGTCATCGCTCCGGCCAGTGTGGTAACGAATGTTACCGCCAGTCCCATACCAAACGCCATATCCAGCCTGCCCGATACGCCCAAATAGGGGCATGTGCCAAGAAACTTGGTGAATACGAAATTGTTGATCAGGACGATCCCGACAAAACCCAACATCAGATTGACTGCGAAATCCATAAATTTTTCCTGCCTGCGTTACGCTTTTTTTCTGCTTAACTGGTTGACGGCTCCGAGAATGAGTCCGAGAGTTACAAACGCCCCAACGGGCATAATCATCGCCGTACAGGGAGTAAACCATCCGCCTTTGTCGACGGGATTAAGAATAGTTAATACTGCCGTATCCGAAAAACTAATACATCCGGTGGCCAGAACTTCACGGATCGCGCCCAGAAAGCACAGCACCATGGTAAACCCAATCCCCATCGCCAATCCATCAACGACACTGACCAGGACGCCATTTTTGGCGGCACAGGCTTCCGCGCGGGCGATGATGATGCAATTGACGATAATCAGCGGAATATACGCCCCGAGCTTTAAGCTCATCTCCGGCTGAAAAGCCTTTAGATACATATCGGCAATGGTAACAAACGCCGCAATCGTCAGTGTGAACATCAAAATCCGCAGGTGCGGTTTGAGCAGATTGCGCATCAGGCTGACGACGGCGTTCGAGCAAATCAGCACAAACACCACACACAGTCCCATGGTCAGGCCGGACTTGACGCTGGTGGTTACCGCCAGCGTCGGACACAGTCCGAGCATCAGCCGCAGGACAGGAATTTCAGTCCATATCCCGCCGAGGAACGCCCCGCCGACAGTCATTTCATTATTTTCAGACATACGCTTAATCTTTCAAAAATGATATCTGTACTTTTAACGATTTACTGAAGCAGCCCTTTTTGCGACAGATTTTCTTTAATCTGCACCACAAAGGTATTCATAATATCCACGACCGCCCGACTGGTTACCGTTGCCCCGGTAATGGCGACGATTTCATTGTCGATTTTTTTGGCGTCGCCGAATTTGGCCAGCGTAAACTTGCCGGCCGGAGCGCCCCGATATTGAGACTGATAGAATCCATTTTTAATGGTAATTTTGTCGCCAAAGCCCGGCGTTTCGCTGCACGCCAGGACGCTAAATCCGTAGAGGGTTTCAAATTTCGCATCAACGGCTGCCACCAGACGAATTTTGTCGGCAAAACCGGAGCCTTCGGCGACAAACACCCAGCCGACACGACTTCCGGAAGCGTCCAATCCTTCGCGAACATCGGCAACAAGCGTCTTGCCCTTGCCAACATCCAGAGTCAGCGGCTGAGCCAGAGGCTTAAAAGTCTGGGCTGCGGTCAGAACGCTTTGTGCCAGGGTGTTGTACTTGCTGATTTCATTCTGCGCGATTTTCGGAGCCCACGCCGCATTCGTTACCGCCAAAAGACCGCCAAAGAAAACTGACGAAATCATCAGCAGCCAGCTTTCCTGAATGAATAATTTCAACTTACTGAACATTGGGCTTGCCTCCTGTCGGAATCAGTCGGGTGAAACGGTCGATCAGCGGCGTTATCGCATTCATAATCAGCACCGCGTACATCACGCCTTCGGGGTATTCGCCCAAAAATCGAATGAGCATAATCAATGTTCCGACGCCAAGGCCGAAGATCCATTCGCCTTTGGCTGTCAGCGGCGAAGTTACCGGATCGGTAGCGATAAAAAACGCACCGAGCATCAGTCCGCCGCCGACCAGATGATAAAGCGGATTGACATACGCGTCGGGTTTCGCCAGCCAGCCAATGGCCGCAACCGCCGCCGCCGCAAGTAATACCGCAAACGGAATCCGCCAGGTAATGGTCTTGCGAATCAGCATATACACACCGCCCAGCAAAATCGCCAATGCGCTGGTTTCGCCCAGACAACCGGGTTCGATACCAAAGAATGAATCGTTGGAAAAGCTGCTGATCTGCTTGGCGGTTTGATTGTTCTCCAGAGTGCCTTTCATCGCCATTTTGCTGTAGGCCATCACAGTTGCGCGAGTGGTATAGTTGGGCTGTGTGTTGGTCGCCGCAACCTGAGGCATGGCCAGGTCAATCGTCGCCGGAACGGTCCAGGTCGTCATCAGCGTCCCGAACGAAATCGTCAGAAACACGCGAGCTGCCATCGCCGGATTAAATACATTATACCCCAGTCCGCCGTAGAGCATCTTGACGATCACAATCGCAAACGCACTGCCGACCACTCCCGCCCACCATGGCGCCGCAGGCGGCATTGACAGGGCAAGGATAATGCCCGTTACCACCGCGCTAAGATCGCAGACCGAACAGGGTTTCTTGCGAATCAAATTGAAAATCCATTCGCTGATAACGCAGGTCGCGATGCAAATCAGCAGACAGCTTACTGCGTACTCTCGAAAGAACCACACCGCTGCCGCCATCGGAAACGCAAGCCCGATGATGACATCCAACATCACCCGCTGCGTGGACAGCGGCTGACTGATGTGCGGGGCGGGAGATACGGTTATTTTACTGAGCATTCATCAATCCTTTATTTTCAAAATTGAATCTATTTATTACGGCAAAATTAAAAATCAAACTGTAAAATCACAAATAAAAAATTAAAAAGAACACGGCTCGATAAAAAACGTCAGGCAAATCCGGTATTTTTCATTTATACAGCAGGTGCCCATTATTTTTAATTTTTGCATTGTCATTTTGATATTTGCATTTTGCTTTTTGATATTTCTATGCCTTCTTTTTGGCTTTCGCAACCAGCAGCTTGCCGGTTTTGATATAGCCGGTTAGTTCGATATTCGCAGGGCACACATAACTGCAGCAGCCGCATTCGATGCACGCGGACATATAATACTCCGCCGCCAAATCCAATTTACCCGCTTTGACCGCATGTGCAATTCGCGTCGGATTGAGATTTTCGGGGCACGCCGTCAGGCACCGTCCGCAGCGAATACAAGACGTTTGCTGATGGTTATATTTGGCATCCGTAACCTCTTTTTTGGTTAGAAATGTCAGTCCACCGCTGGTCTTGGTTAGCGGCGTCGATAAATCCGCAATCGCAAACCCCATCATCGGCCCGCCCATTACGACCTTGGCGGCAAAATCATTGAGCCCACCGCAGTGCTGAATAACTTCCTGAACACTCATTCCAATGGGACAATAATAATTGCCGGGCTTGGCGATAGCTCTGCCGGTTACACAAACCACGCGATGCGTCAGGGGATTACCCAGCACGACCGCCTCGGCAATTGCGGCGGCTGTTCCAATGTTCACAACTGCCGCCCCAATCACCGGCGGGATGCTGTTAGTGGGGACAATTTTGTTCCATACAGCTTGAATAAGCTGCCGCTCGCCGCCCTGCGGGTACTTAGTCTTAACCGGAACAACCTGAATATCCTCATTTGGATAATTCTTGATCGCGTTGGTGAATATCTCAATCGCTTCGGGCTTATTATCTTCAATGCCGATGCGAACCTGGTCCACATCCGCGGCTTTTGCCGCAAGTCGAATCCCCGCAAGGACTTGCCATGTCCATTCGACCATCATCCGAAAATCGCACGTCAAAAACGGCTCACATTCGCAGCCATTGACGATCAGAATCGTCTTGGGCATCGACGGATTTGGCTCGATCTTAACCCGCGTCGGAAAGCCCGCGCCGCCCATACCCACGATGCCTGCTTCCTTGATGGCCTGGCAAATCTGCTCAGAAGACCACTTATCAGTATTGAAATGGGCATCGAACTTGTCAGCAACCGGCTTTTTGGGGTCGGATTGCGCAGGAACGGTATCAATCACAATCGACATCGTCCGTCCTAAAACCGGATGTGGAGCAAGGACAATATCCTTAACCGTACCATTAACTGGCGAGTGAACCGGTGCCGACACAAAGGCATCCGAAGACCCTATTTTCTGGCCAAAAACGACGGTATCTTTTTTATTAACGATGGATTTACATGCCGCCCCAAGGTGCTGACTAAGTAGTACCGTAACCTGTTTGGGCGTAGGAACAACCTCGATCGGCCGAGCCTGACTGTAATGCTTGCCTTCCGGGGGATGTACGCCGCCGGGAAAAGTGGCTTTTCCTTGTGTTTCCATTCCGTTTGTTATTCCTTATCTGAGGTGTCTTTTTGAGGACAATCTTTTTTGCCGGAAGGGACGATCCGGATCAGCAGTTTCCCGATACACAATATCGCCGCCGCGGCCGCCAAACCAAGAACTAACTGGGCAATGATGACCATGTTAGGATGGGCAAATTTCGCCTTCAGCCACGGCTCAGTAATGGCCACGGCGACAACAAATGCCGCCACCGGCACAACAAAAGCAAAAATCGCTTTACGAGCAACATTAGGGCCTTGGGTATGCCCTAACTTCTCATAGATTTCCTGACAGCGGTCTTTTTGTCCGCAACCAGAACAATTCTTATCCATTTATTGTCCCGCTTTCACAATTAAAGAGTTTTTTTATAATCCAAGCCGTCGCACCTTGCAAGAAGAAATTTGCCGGGGCATCGGCATGCAAAGTTTAGAAAATCCGATATTTTAATTTTCTTTGAAACATTTTTCTGTATCATCGCTCTATCTTCATAGAGATAAGGTTTTTTTCGAAAGGAGTACATAATGGGTATCAAAAGCT
>CAZVXR010000312.1:0-14531 GCA_964630865.1 uncultured Pirellulales bacterium
GCAGGCGGATCGTGTTGAAGCCTGCCGAGGTAAGACGTTCGCTTTACTATAGTTTAGGAGAAAGTATATGAGCAAGATTCTGATTGGATTAGTTATCGCAGCGGCACTATCACTCAGCATGACAGGGTGCGAGAAGAAGCCCGGAGAAGCCGTTAAAGATGCGGCGAATGCCACTGGCAGTGCCGCAGAGACCACGGGCGAGTACCTGACCCAGAAGAAAGATGATGCGGTCAAGGCCATACAGGAGAAAATAGACTTTCTCGATACGAAGTGGCAGGAACTGCAGGACAAGGCTCAGCCGACCACCGACGAGGCCAAGGCTGAATTCCAGAAGGCCAAAGATCAGATGGCCATGACCCTTGCCGATGCCAAGACCAAGCTCGTCGAGGCAAAGGATGCCAGCGCCGATGTCTGGCAGAAAAATGTCAAGCCTGAGATCGATGCCGCTCTGGATAAAGCCCAGAAGCTTTATGAGGATACGGCCGCCAGGTTCGGCGGCAAATAGGCCGGATGACGCAATGCCCGCCTTTGACGGATAGCGCCATCTACAATTTACCACCGGTAGTATAGCGGTGGAATAGAACATGGAAAGGATACTACGATGAATAAAGTGATTTCAATGATCATACTTGTTGCGGGCATCGTTCTGGTAATTTACGGCGTTTCCGCGTCGGAGTCATTCAGTTCCGATGTGTCTCGCTTTTTTACCGGCTCGCCTACGGACAAAACGATGTGGCTGCTGATCGGCGGGGTTGTTGCGGTCATTGTCGGGCTATCTGGCGTATTTGTGTTCAAATCAGATGGAACCGGAAAAATTTGATCAGAATGGTATGATCCGGGTGATCGTCCGTTTAACCGCCGTAAAACAAACGTATAAAATTAAAACAAATTTACAATTATGACATTAATGAAAGGGGTTTCTTATGGGATTGCTACTGATTATTATTGTTCTCTTGCTTCTTTTCGGCGGGTTGCCTCGATGGAGTTACAGCCGAAACTGGGGTTACGGTCCCACCGGCGGATTGGGATTATTACTGTTGATCCTGCTGATCCTGGTACTGATGGGATATATCCCACGCGGCTTCTGAGTCAATCGTAACATCAAAAAGCTACGGTAAGGATAGGCTCTAAACAAAAAAGGGGTCTTGTAGGACTCTATGTTTATTTAACAAAGGAAAGCAACATGAAAAAGTTAATTACAATTATGTCAATGTTAGCACTGGCGGCCATGGTCGGCTGTCAATCGAGCAGCTCTTCCAAGGGCGGCAGCGTAACGACGGATGAGGGATTCAAAATCGCCGTCCCAACTTTTGCCACGACGATTAAACAGGGCGAAACCCAAAGCATTCCTGTCACGCTGGAACGAGACAAGTATTTTAAGCAGGATGTTAAAGTACTGATCAGTACAACCAAAGGCATCAGTATCGACCCGACCAGCGTTATGGTTAAATCGAACGACAAACCTGAGGTACAAGTCAGGATTACGGCGGCACAGGATGCCGCTCTTGGGGAGTATAGCATCCGTGTACTCGGTACCCCCAAAACCGGAGAGCCAACCTCGACGGTATTCAATGTGAAAGTTGTCGCTCCGTAGATATGGGGCGATAGGGTCTGGTCTGCGCTGGCCTGCCGATATTAAAAATGTCCGGATTCCCAATCCCACGGAGGGGAGAACTTGGGGTCCGGACATCTATATCGCGCTTTGACCAACAGCTAAAACAAAAAGGCAGACAGCCGTCATAAAAACGTGTTCAAAACAATAAAAGCACACGCGTGCTTTTGGGCTTTTCAGATAGTTTAATCATCTAACCCGATGGGAAAAGAGAATGATATGAACAAGACTTAATTATTAACAGCAGTGGTTTTGGTGTACATTACCGCTCAGCAGAAGTTAAAAAAGTGTAATACAAATGAATGGGAGAACAAACATGGAAGAAAACTCAATTTACAAGGATGTCTTGACTACTTTACCTTTTCCACAAAAATTAAGGATAAGAAATTTAAGCGTGGAAAAGGAAAGTACGTGTATGAAGATGACGACGTTGATGGTTGTTTTATTGGCGATAGGCGGACTGACCAGCTCTGCGATCGCCAAAGTTACCACATTTAATTCAAACTCGGCAGAATTTAAAAAAATGTCAGACAAATCCACCTGCTACACATGGGGAATAAACTTTAACCTTCCTCAGGGAGAAACAATTACCGGCGCTACACTTACATACTACAATATAAATGACCGGACAAAGGGAAAAGAGGGGTGTTTATCCACCTACCTTCTTGATAATCCTGCAAAAGGCGTAAAAACCAAAAAGGACAATCGATGCGATGGAGATAACTTTGCCGGGAAAGGCGAGCTGGTAGGCGTCTGGACAAATAGTTCGGACAAAAATCCGCGCAACTTCAATTTAGTCTATGATTTCAGCAGCCTGGGGCTTTTGGATGAATTGAAGCACTATGCCAGCACTCCAAATGGGAACAAAGAATGCAACTTTGGTTTTGGGATTGACCCGGACGGACGGTATCGCAACCATGGGATCGGGTTTGTTATTACTACTGATATTTCCAGAGATTGTACGCCCGCGGTTGTTCCCGCTCCAAGCGCAATACTCCTTAGCGGCATCGGAACTTGCCTTGTCGGCTGGCTGCGAAGACGAAAAACGCTGTAATAGCTGAAACATAAAAAAATGATTTCATTAACAAATTTAACACAAATGAACAGGAGACTGAATATGAAAACGATTTTAATTTACAAGTACTTTTTGGCTCTCAGCCTTTTTGCGCTGATGGCTTTGACGAATGGATGCCATGGCGTTCAGTGGTAGATTGTTTTGACGATTGGCCCAACGGCAGTTATACTAAAGAAACGGCAAGGATATAAATTGCTTATTCTATCCGGCTGTGATACTCAGTGTATCTGCCGTTGGCTGTCGCCGGAGGCAATGAAAAAACGGCAGCGGGTGCGAATGGCGCAATGACCGAGGAGCACTCGTCCCGTTTTTAAATGGCAATTTCTGGTTGTTTAGTCTCTCAATATGCAGGAGAATGCCGTGCGATTACATGTTAATCCATATACAAGGAATAGTTGCCTAAGCACCTTATTCGCGGTGGTCTTTGTCTGTGTTATTCTTTTACCGTCTTGTGCCCGATCAAATTCCAACCCGATAGGCGGCACCGGCATCGATGACGATCGCTCTTCGGCCGACAGCAATAATCTCACCAAAGACGATTTTGGTCCTACGATTTTACTAAGTTACAGCAAAGAGACATTCAAGGAAAACCCTATAACTTCTTTTATGTATTTTGTTCCGTTGATATCATTGACGGGAGTTGAAAGGCAAAACAGCGCCGATAATGAGCAGCAAATAGGCATTGTCTCGTATGAAAGCAAAATCACCCCCAAATCTTTCAATGTGGTCTGTGAATTTGAAATGCTGGGAAAGGGGTTTTATAATAATGCCTTTGACCCTGTAGGAATGATGGCGATCTTTATCGATGAGCTGAAAGAAGGGGAATCATTGACAAATATGCTGGATTATATCAAATTCGAAGGAGAAGGATTCGGCCGCATTCAGGTAAAAGGAACGATAGCGGATTCTACCCAGACCGTTACCGAGATCAACATGCAGTTCAATGCAAAGAGCCGAAAAAGCCCTGTAACAATTGGTCTTTATGATGTTAAACCAGAAAATGGGCAATACTTGTACAAAAACAGGGCAAACCAGAGCATTGCTCGCGTAAATTCCCTTGTCTTTAAGAAGAGCAAAAAGGATCCCAGAATGGGAATCAAGGTTGCCTCCATCAGCAAGAGTCCGGATTCTGATGGTTTCTGGGCAACTATCAGGGGATCGATAGCCAATCTGCTGATCAGGCCGCCTAAAGTTGATAAACTCGGTAATGATACGATGCTTGACTTCGGCTATGCGCTGCTGAAACAAAAACCCAAATTCACGTTTCCCAAGGCTAAAAATATTAAGGACGTTAAGATAGCAGAAAAAGCTCCTATACAAAAATAAGGTTCGACAAACGTATTGCCTTTGTTTTATTGGGCATGTCTATGAAAAACAAATTGAAGATTTTGCTTATCAATCCAGAAGTGCCGAATACGTTTTGGAGTCTGAAAAATGCCTTAAAGTTCGTTTCCAAAAAGGCAATTCTTCCCCCTCTGGGACTACTTACGGTTGCGGCGATGCTGCCGGAATCCTTTGAGAAAAAACTGGTGGATCTGAATGTCACGGCTTTGCACGACAGTGACATCCTCTGGTCTGACTATGTCTTTATCACAGGCATGGTCATCCAGAAAAAATCCGTCGATCAAATTGTTGAACGCTGCAAGAGACTTCATGCAAAAATTGTCGCCGGAGGTCCGCTGTTTACCGCGTTTCCAGAAGCTTATTTGGCAATTGATCACCTCATATTAAAAGAGGCGGAAATCACCTTGCCTGCATTTTTACGAGATATTGAAAGTGGACGTCCACAACCTTTTTATACGACGCGTGAAAAACCCGACCTGAAAGACACCCCTATTCCGCAATGGAATTTGATTGACATGAAGAAATACGCCCTAATGGGCATTCAATATTCCCGAGGGTGTCCGTTTAATTGTGATTTTTGCGATGTGACGAGGCTTTTTGGGCATGTTCTGCGTACCAAAACAACGGTGCAGATTATCGCTGAACTGGACAGTCTCTATACGGCCGGATGGCGGGGAGAAGTGTTTTTTGTCGATGACAATTTCATCGGAAAAAAAAACGCCCTGAAAAAAGAACTGCTCCCGACAATGATTCAGTGGATGGAGCAAAAAAAACACCCCTTCTGCTTTAATACCCAAGCTTCCATGAATCTGGCCGATGATGAGGAACTGATGAGCCTGATGGTACGTGCAGGCTTTGATTGTGTCTTTATCGGTATCGAATCGCCGGACGAAACGAGTCTGACCGAATGTAACAAAACACAAAACACCGGACGTAATCTTGTGGCCGCGATCAAAAAGATTCAGCAGTTCGGATTGCAGGTGCAGGCCGGCTTTATCGTTGGGTTCGACAGTGACAAGCCGGGCGTATTTGATAGAATGATAAACCTGATCCAGGACAGCGGCGTGGTGATGGCCATGGTGGGCCTGCTCAATGCCCCGCGGGGAACCCAACTCTACAAGAAGCTGATGAGCGAAAACCGATTGACAACACCGCCCACGGGAGACAATATGGACTGCACCATGAATTTTATCCCACGGATGGATATACATGAACTTCTGAGTGGATACCAAAAAGTGCTCAATACGATCTACTCACAGAAATACTATTACAGACGGATTAGAATATTTCTTGAGAACTACAATTTCAAAGACGTGGTCTTGCCCAAAGTGCAGTATTCCGGCGCGAAGGCTTTTTTAAGGTCTATGTGGCGAATCGGTTTGGTCGAGAAGGATAAAATTCACTATTGGAAGCTGATATTCTGGTCACTCAAAAAACCGCAAAGACTGCCGTTGGCCGTCCGTTATTCAATCTATGGATTTCACTTTCGCGAGATGTTAAAAAACCTTCATCCTCAGATCAATGAACTGATTGCCAGTTCTGCGAATAAAAACGAAACGGTTATGACTGCAGAATAATTGAGAAAAACTGAATAAAGGAAAGCATATGAAGAAAAAGATGGGTTTGTGGATTGATCATAAAAAGGCGGTCATTGTAACGCTTACGGACAAAGGGGAAGAAATCAAGCAAATACAATCCAATGTCGAAAGACAGCCTAGCCGTGATGCGAATTCGCGTTCGCAATCCATGCAGATTCCAGCGGAAGATACTCGCGGAAGAGCATTTGTCGGACATCTCGATATTTATTACGAGAAAGTTACTTCCTATATTCGTAACGCAGAATCTGTTTTAATTATGGGTCCCGGCGAGGCAAAAGGCGAATTCAAAAAGCATCTTGATCACAAAAAACTCGGCGAACGTATTGCTGGCATTGAGACCGTTGACAAGATGACCAACCCTCAGATTGCCGCAAAAGTTCGGGCGTATTTCTCACAATAGAAGCCGCCCAGGCCATTTAAGACGTTTTGTTGCGGAACCTGCAAATGCAGTTAATTCCTCAACGCACGGATCGGCGCGGGCATCCGGCCTTTGCGCGCAATAAATCCGGGGCTTGCAACCCTCGGTACCGGCATAATCGGCGCCGAACCGAGAAGTCCGCCGAAGTGGACAATCTGCCCGGCTTTTTTGCCCGGCACAGGAATAATACGAACGCTGGTGGTTTTGTTGTTGGCAACGCCAATGGCCAGTTCATCGGCAATAATGGAACTAATGACCTCGGCGGAGGTATTGCCGGGGACAGCGAACATATCCATACCAACCGAGCAGACACTGGTCAGGGCTTCGAGCTTATCGAGCGATAAGGCGCCTTCTCTGACAGCACGAATCATCCCGGCATCTTCGCTGACGGGGATGAATGTGCCGGACAGTCCGCCGACGTTGCCGGAAGCCATCGAGCCGCCCTTTTTGACTGCGTCAATCAGCAATGCCAATGCGGCTGTGCTGCCGGGACGACCCATCCGGGATACGCCCATTGCCTCGATAATTTCGGCAACCGAATCGCCGGCGGCAGGCGTAGCGGCCAGTGAAATATCCACAATCCCGAACGGAACGCCCATCATCTGGGCAACCTCGCGGCCGATCAATTCGCCGGCACGGGTGATTTTAAATACCGTTCGCTTAATAACCTCCGACAGCGCCGTCAGATCGCAGTCGGGATTTTGTTCGATAACCGTTTTAACCACGCCGGGGCCGGAAATGCCGATATTCAAAGAATAATCCGGTTCGCCCATCCCATGATGGGCGCCGGCCATAAACGGGTTGTCTTCGGGAACATTGGCAAAGACAGCCACTTTGGCGCAGCCGATACCGGTTTTGCTGCGTTTGGCAAGGTCTTTGAGGATGTGGCCGAATTGTTCAATCACGGTCATATTCATCCCGCTGAGCGTGCTGGCAAGATTGAAAAATGCGCAAACCCGCTTAGTCTGAGACAATGCCGCAGGCAGCGACAGAATGAGATTTTCATCGGAACTGGTAGCCCCCTTATGCACCAAGGCGCCAAAGCCGCCGATAAAGTCGATATCCGCCTTATCCGCGGCTGCGTCAAGCGTTTTGGCAACCTCGACCGCCACTTTCTGGGTTCGCGGCAACGGCTCAAGCAAAATCGATACCGGTGTTACCGCAACACGACGATTGGTAATTGGAACACCGAATTTATGTTCAATTTTGTCGGCAATCGCATTAAGCTGAATACCCTTTTCGCTGATGCGCTGATAAATCCGCCCGCAAAAATGATCCAAATCCCGATCCATACAGTCTTTTAAGTTGACCCCCAGCGTAACGGTGCGGATATCAAAATGCTGCTGTAAGGTCATATTGACGGTTTCAAAAATTTCTTCAACAGTAATGGACATAGATTAAGCCTTATCTTTTTAAACAGGATTTCCATCAATCTAATTTAAAATCTACAATTTACAATTTTTACACCCGGTGCATCATCTTGAAGATGTTTTCATGCTGGAACGTGATATTCAGTTCCATTTCTTTGGCGATTTTGTGAAGCTGTTTATGAATCGCAGACATATCCAGCGTCGCATCGGCAATATCACAGGCTAAACTCATCACAAAATATTCTTTCATGATTTTCTGGCTGACATCCACGATGTTGATATTGGCTTTGGACATCGCAACGGCGATCCGGGCAATAATGCCGACCTTGTCTTTGCCGGTTACCGTTAAAATACAAATCTGAGACGGCTTGTTTTCATTCTTTTTTGCCATATTCTATAACTCCAAACAGGTTAATATTTGTACATAAACCGCAGCGACACTTTCCAGCTATTTTTCCCCACGGCTGCTTTATCGATTGACAGGCGTTCGCATTCCAGTTCCGGCCATCTCTGCAACACTGCCGAAACGAACTTACTCAAATTTTCAAAATCGATGGTTTTAATCGACATATCGGCGCTTTTGACAGTCTGCCCGGCCCGCTTGGTCGCCCCGCGAACCACCAGCGTATAGTCGCCGGGAGCAATGCCAAACTGCTTGGCAAAATCGCCAATGACGTTGGTGTAATCAAACTCGGACACCTTGCCCTTGTCCTGCTGGTACAGCAGCCGCTGCGGCTCAAGAGTCAGAATCTGTTCAAGCTGTTTTTGGCCTTCCTGAAATTCCTTATATGCGGCATCATACCGGTTCAGCGACGATGGATAGGCCGCAAGCCAAACATACAACATCCACAGCGCTGCAAGGGCGGGAATGCCCAGGGTATAAACCATCGGATTTTTAAGCTGTTCTTTCATATCCATTACGTTATCCTTCCTTTATCTTGAGCGTAATATTGAATTCATCGCGAGGGCCATTGGCGTTAAATCGCTCTTCGGCAACTTCAAGACGTTTATGTCCCTTAATCGAATCGAACAAATCACGGGTGCTTTTGCGACTGTCGGTGTCGCCTATCAGCGTAATGCTGCGGTCGCTGATGGTAATCGTTTTCAAATTAACGTCGACACTCGCCGGACTTTGATTGATCGCTTCCAGAATGTATGTCAGCCGGGCGGTGATTGCGTTTTCATCAAAGCCGGTCTGCTGAAATTTTTTGACATCATTTAATGTGCGTCGCAGCTTTGAGCCCATCGATTCATTGGCCGGCGGTTTGGCTCCATACATCGCCGCGGAGTAATCCGTCTTCAGTTTTTTATCCCATGCCGAGGCGTAGCCGCTGACACGCAGGGTTTTGACCTGGAAATACGATCCGAAAACCAGAAACAGGATAGTCAGCGAAATACTGACAACCCGAAAACTTCGCTGCAATACCCGACGACGACCCTCATAAGGCATAAAATCCCGGCGAAAATCCGCTTTTCGAACCCGACCAGCCAGCCCCATCGCCGCCCCGCAGGCAAAAAGAAATCCATTGAACTGTCCTGCGCTTGCCTCGTACGGGATTTCAAGATTCAGCAGCTTCTGGGCGTCTAATAGTTCAGCCGCCATTCCTGCACGGCGCCCCATCTCTGCCTTATCAATACCTTCAATATGCCCAACCAGAATCAATTTTTTGAATGGCCCGGCATCCGTCATCCCCGCCGAAGTTAAAATCACCTGCCGCGCCAGCGCTGCGGTTTTATCCGCCTCATCAGGCAGCAAAAACGTCCTGACTTTCGGCGCCATCCCCGCATTGATCGATGTAATCAAATAACACGTTCGGTCAAAAATAAGCAAATACATCCTGCCTTTTTCGTCAAACTCCGGGGTTTTTTCCAGAGCGCGAGCCAGACAGACCGCATCCGGCTCCATCTGCGCCGGATCCATCCCCCCCGCCTGAACATCCAGCAAAAGATCGGTCAGAATTTGCCGACTTACCGTATAAAGCGTAACATCCGAGCCGCCCGGACCGGACTGGGTAATCTCGTAGGCAATCGCCAGCGTCGAAGCGTCGGCAGCAGACGCTTCTTCGGCGTCAAACCGGACTGTGCTTTCAACCTGCTTGGCATCGGCAAATTCGGAATGATGATAATACTGGCTGATCAAATTGCTGCGTACGGCGACGGCGGATTGCTCAAATAATCCCGCCTGGCCAACGGCCTGACGTGCGATTGCAGTCATCGCCGCCGTCCCTTGCTGGGCACTGTCGGCGGACGAAACAAAGAAACATCGTATGCCCGAGGTGTGCCCCTTGCCGGAAAGCACAGCGCAATACGCCCCTTCGGGCGTCAAATAGACGCCGAGTAACTCATTTTGTTCCATGTGCATAACTCCTTATCGCTTAACGACCATACAGCACAATCAGCCGTTCTACAGTTTTACCTTCTTTAATCACCGCCGCAGCCGCCGAAACCCTGGCATTGCCGCATCGGCTGGTTACTTTAATCAAAAAACAATTGCTTTTAACATCCAGATACGGTGCGGCGCGGTCCAGCGAGGCTAAATCGCCGGAAAGCTTGCTCCGCAAATCTTCGACCGATTTAATCGGTTCTTCTTTGCGGGTGCGAATAATCCGGTCCGCAATCTCAACCGCATTACCGCCAAAATAAAATGCCGCCTCAAGGACCTGTCGCGGAGCCGTATTCACATTGACTCGTTGACTGCCCCATAAAGCAAGATACTTCATCGGGCTCTCGTCGTCAAATGCCATTTCCGGAAGCGGAATCGATAGCGGATCAACATTCAGCAGCGAACTGTGAAACAATTTGGCAAAATCCGCCGCGTGTCCTGCCGGCGGACGAACCTCCTGCTTTGCCGTCTGTGCCGCAGGCTGAGCCGTTCTGGCACGGCGAGACCTTGTCCGACTGGGTCTCGCGGGTTGTGCCGGCTGGGGCTGAGCGGGTTTGGCCGACAGCAGCACCGTTGAAGGATTAAGCTGAAATAGCTTATATTTGCCCAATTCATTAAGCTGCAAAGCCAACTGCTCAACCGTCAATGGATCTATCAGCATCCATTCGGCAAACGTATCCAGTGCCGCTCTGGCCTGTTTGTTGGCATCAATATTATCTGTAACCAGCCAGCTTAAGGGCAGCTTGGCATTTTCATCCTCAACGGTAATCGTAATTTTACAGTCGCCGACTTCCAACTCCATCGGCTTTACCACATTCGGCCAGGCCGGACCATAGGGGCCTGGGACCACAATCTGGTTGGGATCCACATATAAAATAGCATTGGCATCGCCGACCGCATTGGGTTCATTAGAGTCGCCGGAACCTTTCATTTTTGAAATCAATCCCGAAAACAAAGAAACGCCGCCCCCTTTGGATATTTCCTGATCCTGATCTTCGGGTTCTTTGAGATATTTTTGAAGCTGTTCATCGGTAGCCACAGCAGCCCAGGCGGACAGATACTCCAGGTACTTGGGCTTATCCAGCCAGAATAAATCCGAAAAATCCGCCGCATCCTTGCGGTCGGCATAATCGATGGACTGTTCGGGCAGAACGCTAAAGATATACTTCATCGAAGAATCCGCGCCATAGCGGGCCTTTTGATAATCCATGATGTACTGCTGCCGCTGGCGAACCTGCGCAACACGCAGAGACAAAATGGTGGTAATCACCGCCAGCGACATCAGCACCACCAGCGTTATTGCCAGGGCAACGCCGGAGCGATTTTTATTTTTGTCGGATTGTATGAAATTATCTATCATCTTTTTTTGGGATCATGGCGCTGTTAGGGTCTGCTGCTTTCGTATTGGGATCATTGGGGTCTTTGGTTTTCTCATCCAACGCATTGGGGTCGGCATCGAATGTCTTGGCAACAAATTTATAGGCAATCGGCCGCATCCGATCCACAGCGACGGCACGATAGACTATCGATTCTTCCGGCAGATAAAACGAACCATCCTCAAGCTGAATCAGCGGGGCAAAGGAAAGACCCAACACGATGCCGTTGGGCATTTTAGGATCCGCCCAGACCAACTGCGGCTCTTCGGCGCCCGTCAGCGCACCGATATAAAAATGCGTCAAACCCGGACAAATCGGCACGAATGCCTGAGCCATCGCCAATTCCTGTTTACCCCTTTCGGTGCCTTTGTCTTCGACAAGCATATTAACAATCTTATCTTCCATATTCACACCGCTATGAGAACGATACAAGACCAGCCGGTCGGTTTCCGGGTCGTAGCTGGATTGCCAGACAACGCGCTCGTAAATATCAGCTTTCGGCGGATCGCCGTTACCGTAATATTTGTTTTCAATAGTCAACTGGGCGGAATTGTAGCCGTTTTCGACCTTGTTGCGAAGACTAATCGTCGCGTCAAATCCAGGCGAGGCCAGCCGGTCGATATCTTCGGCGATTTTTTGCAGAATTTCTTCCGGCAGACCATACCGATCCAAAGTCATATTGATTGCCGCGGCGCTGGTGCGAACCCGGCTGAATATCAAAATCGCTGCCGACAAAACCATCGTCGACAAAACCAGCACCGTCAGGATTTCAATCAAAGAAAACCCCTTAACGCCGTATTGCGGAGATTGTTTTGCACGGTCTATTCTCATCGCTCAAAAAAATCCTCCGGCAGCAAATTCTTTATTTCATCCGGAATACCGGTCGTATCCGCAGGCTTTTGCTTTGACGATTTATCTTTGGGTGAAACCTTGCCGTCGCCGCGTTCTGAATCCAGCTCAGATGCTGAGTTCTTTTTCTCGGAAGACTTGGAACCGGCAGCGTCAGGCTCTTTATGATTTTTTACATAGTCTTCATAAAACTCCGTAAATTTGTCGTAATCCGTAACGCCAAGCCGATAGAGAAAATCGCTTTCATCCTGCTGAAGCTGGTTTAAAAACTCGAAGTACCCTTCATCGAAACCATTTTCAGCGATGTAATCCAGTCGACGTCGATCCAGCCGTTCGACAAAGTCTTGATACGCATCCGTATCCATATTTTCCTGCTCAAGAAATGCGGCGGTAACCTCTCGCTGCTGCTCTAATTCCTTGCCATATTTCGACTCGGAAAACTGCGACATATATTCTTCCTGCAGCTTTTGCTGATCAATAATTTGTTTGATCTGCTTGGCATTTAGCCCCGTCAGCCAGCAGGTCAGCTCAATGGTTTGCCGCTGACCCTTGCTGTCGGTGTAGCTGGATGAGCAAATACCGCGAACCCACATCCGGTTGCTAATCGGCTCGTAAAAGGGCTCGACAATCGTCTGCCAATCCATATCTGGATTGGTCTCCACAATGCCATACTCAGACATATCCTCAACACTCGGCGAAGTCAGCAATTTTTCTAAATTCTGCCGGGCAATAGAAAAAGCCTGTGTCTGCGCCTTCAGGTCGATCATCCCCTCGGTAATATTGCCCATCACCACCAGCGCCGAACTAATCAGCATCGACAAAATCAGCAATGCGGCAACCACCTCAACCAAGGTAAAGCCTGTCATAGGATGGTTTGTTAATTGCTTCATTTTCAAAAGTTCGTAGTTCGTAGAAAAAGTTGATAGTTAACAGTTTATAGTTGACAGAAAAAACTGTGTTCCTGGGTTCTTAGGTTCTTATCTGACTCCTGACTTCTGAATTCTGTCTTCTGATTTTTAAAATGGCATTTCACTTTCCGGGATCGGCGCCAAAAGCGAAACATCCCCAGGCAGCAATTCGACGGGCTTGCCAATCCGATAAATCACAATCGACCACCGTTGGCCGTCTTCGTCAACCAGAACCACCTTGCCCCCGTTTCGCCAGCCGCCGTGACCTGCAAAAAATATCGCCGCAGAGGTAATCTCCCCCTGGCGAGGCTCGCGCGTATCAATCCCATCATCATACAGCACATAATCAATGTCAAATCGAGGGTCGAAATAACCGGTTTTGAGAATCGCCTCGTCCTCGGGGATACCCTCAAAGTCCAGTTGATTAAACTGCCGCAGCATCCAGGTTTTGTCGGCGAAATTCAGAATCACCGCATACCGCCGGTCGGACTGCTGAGCGGTATTGACCGCCGATTGAAAAGTCTGCACCAGCGTGGCGGCTTTGCGTTTGAAATAATTTTTCCCGGACATGGCCGAGAAACTGAACATCGCAATCGAGGTCATCAGCGCAATAAGCATCACCACCATCAGCATCTCGACTAAAACCAATCCGCCAAGTCGCTGATTAGGCTTACCCGATGCTGTTTTTGTTGCCAGCGCCAAGCGAAAAAGTAAAATAGAAAATGGAAAATTCTCTCTCATTCTACAATCTGCAATTTCCAATTTACAATTTACTACTCCGTATCTGTGCTGAGCAAGTCGGCATCATACCCCTCGCCGCCCTCTTTGCCGTCGGCGCCGAAGCTGATAATCACAAATGGCTTGCCGCTTTCGGGATTAAGCTGATAGACAAAATCGTGTTTCCATGCGTCTCTGGGTATTGTGGTGCCTTCAAGGTATCCGGTTTGCGACCAGCCCTCCACATCCGCTGGCTGTTCGACCAGGGCGACTAAGCCCTCTTCTTCGGTCGGCAGCCGTCCGGTATCCATCTTGAACATATTGACCGACTCATGAAGTGTTTTGAGCGTCGCTTTCGTGGTAATCACGCGAGCCTTGTCCGTCTGGCCGAGAAAGTTTTTGGCCGCAATGGCCGCCAATAGCCCGATGATGACAATCACCGCCATTACTTCGACCAGCGTAAATCCGCGATAATTCTTATTTCTTACTCTTTTTTCCATAATAACCTCTCTTAACTTTCTATTCACGATTTACGATTTGAGATTGACGATTCAAAATAAATCGAACATCGTCAATCGACAATCAACAATTTAAAAGCTTCCCGACGAAAACTTAATCAACGGCATCATCGTCGCGTAGGCGATAACGCCGATAACCAGCGCCATAAAAACAATAATCACCGGCTCAATAGCGGCACTAAGCCGTTCGATCACCAGATCGCTTGAAGCATCCAGATTCTCGCTGATGACTTTAAGCATCTGTTCCAGTTCGCCGCTTTTTTCCCCAACAGCGACCATGTGAGCAACGGAAGGATCAATCACGCCGCTATCGCGCAGCGGAGTGGCGATATCCCCCCCGGCCAAAATCCGGTCGCGAGCCTG